>CAYGST010000375.1:0-5235 GCA_964352415.1 uncultured Planctomycetaceae bacterium
TGCCACCTGCGCATGGAGCTCGACGGCGAGCCGAGCATGGAGGTCTGGCTCGCCGGCGGCGAGGCGACGATCCACACGGCGCAGCCGGACGGCTCGATGGTCTACGGCGAGCTCGACTGGCTGGAGGTCGGCGAGGCTCCGTTCGCCTGGCTCGATGAGCTGCAGCTCGCGGTGCCGAGCCGTGAACCCGAGGAGGAGAGCAACCCGGGGCCGATCTTCGACCTTTGGCCGGACCTCGACGACGACAAGATCGACATCTCGGTCTCGTATCACACGAACCGCGCCTCGCTGTTCGGATTCCTCAATCGACTCGATCGAGGTGGCTTCGATGCGCAGCGACTGGAGGGCGGCTGGGAGGTCGATCTCGACGGCGCCGGGCGCCTGCAGCTCGAGCCCGAGCTCGGCTTCCCGCGCCACTGCTGGCTGGGGGACGCGGACGGCGAGCGCTCTGCCCTGACCCTGACTCGGCTCGAGATCGACGGCGAGCTGGACGCGAGCGACCTGGAGCCCGGTGGCCGACCGAAGGGCGCCACGGATCGCTCCAGAGAGCTGGCGAGCTCCTTCGCGCAGACGCTCTGGGGCGAAGCGCGGCGGACCGGCTATCGCTGGCTCGTAGCGCGCGCGGACGAGGGCGCGGACTTCGAGGAGGAGTCGCGCGCGGCGGTGGTCGACGCGCTCGGCGCGCTGCACGCGGGCTGGTCCGCCGCGCCGCTCGAGGCGCTCGTCGAGTCCGAGAGCGGGGCCTTCGACGAGTGGCTCGGACAGCTGACCGAGTGGTACGAGGCGAATCGCGAGGATCCCGAGGCCAAGTCGAAGCTCGGTGATGCCCTGCGCGGCGGCCGCGAGGGCGCGCGCCAGCGACTGACGAAAGTGGCGACGTCCTACCGCGAGGGCTTCGCGGCGGCGCCGCTCGAGGACAGCGACTCGGGTGTGGCCGGGCTGCTGCTCGAGCTCGAAGCGGAGGGCATCGAGCGCGCCTTCGAGGCGGGGCTGGTCGCGCCCGTGATGGAGCACGTGGACGAACGCCTCGCGGAGTTCGACGCCTGAGCCCCGGCGTGGCCCGCGACAGGGTGCCCCGCTTCCGCAGCTCCTGAGTCCTCAGGCCACGAAGGCGCGGAGCCACCCGGGCAGCGGGGCGATCAGGGAGCGGGCGCCAGCTCGCTCGCGACGCGGGCGCGGATCGCGGCGCGGCTGCGCCACCAGAGCCAGGCCGTCTGCGTCAATCCGCCCGAGGTGAACGCGAGGACGGCGAAGTACAGGCCGGTGACGCCGTTCCACTCGACGCCGATGCCGAACAGGGTCGCGGCGACCAGCGCGTAGAGCACGACGGCCTCGGGGACGGCGCGCGTGCGGCCGCCGGCGACCAGCACGCCCTGGAACCAGCTCTGCGCGACCTGGTAGGCCGGCATGAGGAGGCACAGCGCCACGCCGATGCGCGTCGCGGCCGCGAGCTCGGGCGAGAGGTTCATCGCGTGCTCGAACCACAGACCGGCGAGCGGCGTGGCGACGAGCAGGGCGAGCAGGAGGACCGCGCTCACGCCGACGATCGTGCCCGCGCGACGCAGCGCGGCGACGCTGCCCGGCCGGTCGTAGAGCGCCACGACGACCTCGTTGAAGGCCATGCCGACGCCGCGGAACAGGAACACGAGCCCGTGCACGGCGGGCCAGGCGGCGAGCGAGATCATCGGGTCGCGCATACGCGCCATGGCCGCCGAACCGACGAGCGGCAGGACCAGCGTCATCAGCGGCGTCAGCGCGAGCGGCGCGTAGAAGCGGAAGAGCCGCGGCCAGTCGAGGGGCGGCGTCGCGCCGTCGCGCTCGGGCAGCTCGCGCACGGCGGGCTGGACCAGCACGCCCGAGAAGATCGCCTCGGCGGTGACGCCGCAGGCGATGCCGACCGAGCCGACGACGATGCCGCTCGCGTCGGTGAGCAGCGCGGCGACGAGCATCGCCCCGACGACGGCGACGAGCCGGACGAGCGTGCCGACGCCGACGACCTTGGAGCTGCCGGCGCGGATCAGGACGCCCTGCTGCATGCGGCGGTACGCGATCGCCGCCGTCCACGGCGTCATGATGCGCAGGCCGATGCGCGCGGGCTCGACGAGCTCCTCGGGCACGCCGAGCAGCGTCTCGCAGACGACGTCGAACAGCGGCGTGAACGCGATCAGGACGTGGATCGCCGTGAGCACGATCGACGTCACGACCATGAAGCGGTGCAGCTTGTCGTACGACCCGCGATCGCGGACGAGCGCGGTCGCGGCGGCGAGCAGCATGATGATCGGCGCCTCGACGATCAGCGAGATCGGGAAGACGACCGAGCCGTAGGCCGCGAGGTTCACCTCGGGGTCGGGCAGGCGCTCGACGATCGCGGTGAGGATCGGGAGCTCCGCGCCCATCAGCATCCAGCTCGCCGCGAGGGGCCACCAGACGCGCCCGACGTCGCCCAGGCTGAGGGGCTCGTCGGGGGCAGGAGTGGGGTTGGCGCTGCTCAAGGGCGCAGAAGCTAGCCCGCCGCCGCGCCTCCACCCACCCCGGCCTCCCGAAAGGCACGTCGTCCTCGATCTGTCGACCCTGGGATCCGCGTAGCACAGCCCAGCACGACCGCGACCCGTGCGTTAGCCTTGGGCGTTCCCTTGAGTCCCCCGATCCCCGACTCGCTCCGAGACCATGCTGAACCAACGCCTGCGCTCCCTCCTGCGCCGTCCCCTCACGACCCTCGCCGCGGCCGCGCTCGTCGCGATCCCCGCCGAGGCGACCTGGTCCATCTGCGTCCTCGACGTGCGCACCGGTGAGGTCGTCGTCGCGGGCGCGACCTGCATCCCGGACTTCTACCTGCCGCAGCCGATCGCGTGCGTCGCCGTCGGCAAGGGCGGTGGAGCGAGCCAGTCCTTCGTGCTGCACAACGCGAAGGGCTGGATGTACGAGGGCTTCCAGATGGGCGACACCCCGGCGGAGATCCTCACCTTCATCCAGAACAACGGCACGAACCTGCCCGTGCGCCAGTTCGGCATCGTCGGCCTCGAGGGTCCGCCGGTGACCTACACCGGGCCGGGCTGCGGTGACGCCGCGACCGGCGTCGCCGGCATGATTGGCGACCTGCGCTACGCGATCCAGGGCAACGTGCTCTCCGACGAGTCGGTGATCTTCGAGGCGGAGCAGGCCCTGCTCGCGAGCCAGGGCGACCTCGGCCAGCGCGTCATGGCCGCGATGGAAGTCGCCGCGGCCTTCGGCGGCGACGGCCGTTGCTCGTGCCCCGGCGCGCCGCCCTGCGGCAACCCGACGGGCTTCACCTACTCCGCCTACACCGCCTTCATGATCGTCGCGCGGCACGGCGACACGGACAGCACGAGCTGCGCGGTCACGAACAACAACTGCTCGAACGGCGACTACTACGCGCTGATCAGCGACGTCGGCAACCCGACGACGCCCGACCCCGTCGACAACCTGCGCCGCAAGTACGAGATCTGGCGCACGGGCCAGGAGGGCCGCGCCGACCACCTGAACACCGAGGTCTACTCGACCGCGACCGTGCTGCGCGCGGACGGCGTCGACCAGACGACGATCGACGTCGCGCTCGTCGACGTGAACGGTGCGCCGGTCACGGCGGGGGGGCAGACGCTCGTCGTCACCGCCCTCGAGGATCCCGGCCTCACGATCTCGGCCGTCACCGACAACGGCGACGGCACGCACACCTTCGCCGTCACGGGCGGCACGAACCCCGGGCCGGCTTCGCTGCGGCTCGTCGTGCAGGACGGCGTGCGCGACGTGCAGCTCTGGCCCGACCTCGCCCTCGACGTGCAGCAGCCGGGCGAGCTCTTCGCCAACCAGCTCTCCGTCTCGGCGCAGAGCGGCGGCCTCGTGCAGTTCGACGTCGCCACGCCGACGAACCCAGGCGGCGCCTACCTGCTGCTCGGGAGCGCTTCGGGCACCGCGCCGGGCACGCCGTTCGGCGGGCTGACCCTGCCGCTCAACCGCGATCGCCTCCTCAACCTGACGGTCACGCAGGCGAACGGCCCGCTGCTGCCGAGCTCCCAGGGCGCGCTCGACGCCGCGGGCGAGGCCACGGCCTGGTTCGACGCCGTCCCGGGCCTGCTCGAGACCTACGTCGGCGGCCGGCTCGACTTCGTCGTCTTCCAGGCCGCCGCGCCGGGCGGCGACCGCGTGACGAACGGCGTCGCCTTCGACGTGCTTCCCTGACGCGCGCGACGCGCTCGGGCCCGGATCGACCCCGCGGGGGCGCGAATCTCGCGCCCCCGCGTTCCTTTCGTCGAAGGCGGGCGGCAGAATGGTTGCCCCCGAAACCACGCCCAGAGCCCGATGTCGAACGCCTTGAACGTCCAGAAGAGCCTCGAATCCGCCGCCGGAACCCACGCCTACGCCAGCCTGCCCGCCCTGGAGGCGGCCGGGTACGGCTCGATGGCGCGCCTGCCGTACAGCATCCGGGTGCTGCTCGAGTCCGCGGCGCGCCACTTCGACGACTACATCGTGAAGGAGGACGACGTGCGCAACCTCGCGGGCTGGAGCCCGGCGACGGCCGGCCAGGTCGAGATCCCGTACCTGCCGTCGCGCGTCGTGCTGCAGGACTTCACCGGCGTCCCGTGCGTCGTCGACCTCGCGGCGATGCGCTCGGCGATGCAGCGCCTCGGCGGTGACCCGAAGAAGATCAACCCGCTCGTGCCGTGCGACCTCGTCATCGATCACTCGGTGCAGGTGGACCACTTCGGCTCGGACAGCGCGCTGCAGCTGAACATCGACATCGAGTTCGAGCGCAACAAGGAGCGCTACGAGTTCCTGAAGTGGGGGCAGAAGAGCTTCGACAACTTCCGCGCGGTCCCGCCCGCCGTCGGCATCGTCCACCAGGTCAACCTCGAGTACCTCGCCGGCGTCGCGTTGACGAAGAGTGAGGGCGGCCAGGACTGGGTCTTCCCCGACTCCGTCGTCGGTACGGACAGCCACACGACGATGATCAACGGTCTCGGCGTGCTGGGCTGGGGCGTCGGCGGCATCGAGGCGGAGGCCGTCATGCTCGGCCAGCCCGTCTACATGCTGCTGCCCGAGGTGATCGGCTTCGAGCTGACGGGCAAGCTGGCCGAGGGCGCGACGGCGACCGACATGGTTCTGCGCGTCGTCGAGATGCTGCGCGCGAAGGGCGTCGTCGGGAAGTTCGTCGAGTTCTATGGCGAGGGCGTGCGCAGCATGCCGCTGGCCGACCGCGCGACGATCGCCAACATGGCG
>CAYGST010000376.1:0-5229 GCA_964352415.1 uncultured Planctomycetaceae bacterium
CCACTCGAGATCGACCTCCATGAGCGAACGACTGACGGGCCCTGACCTCCAGGCCGCCACCCTCGAACGGCTCGACGCCGTCTTCCCCGTCGAACATCGCGAGCGCGTCGCCGCCACCCTCTTCAAGCGCGGCGGCTACTCCCTCTCCTCCGACTGGGACGCGTCCTACGACGCCCTGATCGAACGCATCCGCTGCGGCTGCCTGAAGCTCAGCGGCGGCACGCTCGAGGGCCTGGAAGAAGGCCTCAAGCTCGCGCGCACCGACTGGCGCGACCTGCTCGTCGCCGCCGGCTTCGCGGACGATGAGCGCGCGCACCTCGCATGGCGCCCGTGAGTCCCACGGCGCGCGCGCGCGCGCCTAGTACCAGGTCCAGCGCACCGGACGGCTCGCCGCGAGCCGCCCGGCCGCACCCGGATCGAGCACGACCCATTGGAGCGTCAGCGCGCTCCCGTAGAGCGCCGGATCGCTCGGGATCGAGATCACGAGCGAGCCCCAACCCTGTCCCACCCCCAGGCCCTCCAAGGACGCGAGGCGGCGCAGGCCCGCGGTGCCGAGGTCCGGATAGAGCCGCGCGCCACCGCGCAGCAGGCCGCCAGTGACCTCGTTCGGGCTCACGAGCAGGAGCGCCGTCGAGCCGCCGAGCGCGCGGTCGATGCCGATCGTGAGATCGACCTGCCCGAGCTGCGGCGGCTCGAGCGCGACGATCTCCGGCACGTGGCCGCCGCTTCCAGGCGTGCCCTCACCGAAGACCTCCGGCACGCGCACGGAGTCCGCGTACTGCGACGGCCTGTCGAACGGCGGCAGCGCCGCGGCGACGCGCGGATCGGTCATGGGGCGATCCAGGAACGCCGCGAGGTCGCGCCGGAGCTGCGGCGAGAGGCCGAGCGGCTGGATCGCCGGGTGCTTGTTCGGCGCGTCGAAGTCGCCGCCCCGGTCGTAGAACTGGATCACGTCGGCGAGCGTCTCGAGCCCGCCGTTGTGCATGTACGGGCCGCGCAGCGCGACGTTGCGCAGGTCGGGCGTGCGCATCTTGCCCATGTCCTGCGTGATCCCCGTGACGCCGCCACGCCCGAGGTCGTCCGCCTGCGGCCGCACGCCGATGTAGTGCGAGCGGTCGTCGGTGAACCGCGTCGGGCCGTTGCCGTCGCTGTGGCACGCGTTGCAGTTGCCGGCGTCCGGGTCGAGGAACACGAGCAGCCCGAACTGCTCCTCCATCGTCAGGACCTGGTTCGCGGGCACGCCGGCGAGCACCTGGTCCCACGGTGTCTGGTCCGGCGTCAGCGTGCGCTCGTAGGTCGCGATCGCCATCGCGATGCGCACCGGCGTGACCTCGCCCGTCCCGAAGGCCTCGGCGAACAGCTGGGAGTAGCTGCGCGCGCCGATCCACTGGTCGAGGTCCGTCGGGACGAACTCCGACAGCGCCAGCGGCTGCGACGCGCTGAGTCGCTCGACGACCTCGCGCCAGGTGCGGCCGAGGTGGCCCATCTCGACGGCGCTGAGGATCGGATCGAGGGCCTGGGTCTCGAGCGCCGCGCCCGACGCGAGCACGACCTGCCCGGTCAACGGATCGACGAGCGCGTCCTCCGCGCGGCCGTCCCAGAACAGGCGCTTCGCGTAGCCCGCGCCGATCGCGCTCGGCGCCTTGCGGCGCGTGACCTGGGGTGTGAGCCCGAACGCGGCGTCCTTCTGGTAGCTGCCGTCTGCGCTCGCGTTCGGCACGCCGCGCGAGCCGCGCACGTCGTCGCGGGTCCCGAACACGCCGTCGGCGCCGGGGTGCCACGTGGGCAGCAGCGCGTCGAGGGTCCGCGGATCCGAGCCGCCGGCCTCGGGCATGTGGCAAGTCCCGCAGGACACGGTGCCCGTCGAGGAGAGTTGCTCGTCCCAGAACAGCGCCTTCCCGAGCCGCGCCTTGGAGAGCGTGACGGGGTTGCCGGCGGGGGCCGGAGGCGGCGGGAGCTGGGCCTGCGCGCTGCCGGAGAGCAGAACCAGGGCCGTGAGGAGGCGTCGGATCATCGCGGTGGGGCCCCGCGGTGAAGGGGCCGTTCCGAAGGATAGCACGCCCCGCGGGGCGGGGTCGTGGAGGCGATTGTCGGGAGATGAGGGCCGTGGAGAGCGCTGGGCCTGACCCAGAGCCCGTGCGGGTCCCGCTCTCGTCGGTGGACGAGCGACTGAACCCATCGCGCCCGGCGACGTTGTCGCGCGATACGGTCCCGTGAGCGGCCAACGCGCTCCGGAGCCGGTCCCGCCGCCCGAACTCCAGGCCGGGCTGGCAGCTCACGGCGCGCGAACCGATCTCGCTGGATCCATGACTCCCAAGAACCGGACTCGACTCGCTGGCTTGCTCGCGCTGTCCCTGGCGCTGCTCGTCGTCTTCGCCCTGGTGGACCCGAGCCGCGTCGGTGACGAGCTGGACGTGCGCGACGCTCCCCGAGCTGGTGCCGCGCCGCAACGGACCGTGGCTGGGCCGGAGAGCTTCGACCCAGGTCGAGAGCGTCGACACGACGCCTCTCTCGACGCTTCCTCCACGTCTTCCGACGGGGTGGATGTCGACTCGCCGCACGTGATTCGCTTCACGAACCCGCAGGGGAGCCCCGTGCCGTTCGTGGCCGTCTTCGCGCGAAGTTCGAACCCGTCGAAGCCCATCGCCGAGAGTGATGGGAAGGGGCTCGCCAGCCTTTCACTCGCGCTCGAGGCGCCCGCACGCTTCACCGCCTCGCACCTGGACTACCTCGTCACCGAGTTCTCGCCCGTTCCGAGCGGCGGTGCTCCGCAAGACGTCGTGCTCGACCCGGGGAGCTCGATCCAAGGCCACGTTCGCTTCGTGGACGGGTCCGCAGGGTTCGACGACGTTCGCGTGCTGGCTGCACCGTTCGGGCGGTTGCCTTCCCCGACTCAGGTGGAGCGCGCACTCGACGGAGCGGCGGACCCCACGGGCTCCGTTCGCATCACGGAGCCGGACGCAGCCGGCCGCTTCACGATCCGCGGTCTTCGCGTTGGTCGGCGCTACTACGTCACGGCCGCTGGGGTGCAGTGTCTGGCGCGCTCCGGGCTCGAGGGCATCGAGCCGTCCGAGGACCCCGTCGAGCTGCAGCTCGACTGGCTGCACGGCATCCGGCTGCACGTCGCCGAGTCCGACAGGCCCCTGCAGGTCTCCGCCTCGGTCCAGCACGCGCGGGGAGTGCAGGTCCAGCTCCCCAACCACCTGCCTCCACAACGGCACTGGGAGGCGGCGTTGGGTTGGATCCCGGCGGAGGACCTCGAGCCCGAACCCGAGCACGACAGCGTTCACCTGGCACTCGGAGGCGGCCGACTGGACCTCGGGGCTGCGCTGAAGCTGGATGCGTCCCTTCCCGGGTACGCGCGCGCGACGCGCTTCATCGCGCTCCTGCCCGCGGTGCGCCACATCTCCGTGGAGAACGTCTTGCTGACTCCCCGAGGGGGCGGGTGGTCCACGTTGGTCGTCGAGGTCCACGGCCTGGAACCCGCGGGCACCGAGGTCCCCGGCTCGCAAGGGCCCGCCGGGGTCCTGACCCTCTTCGATGGCCTCGAGCCTCTCTACCAGGTCGAGCTGCGCGATCTGTCCGCTGGCGCCCGCTCTCGCCACAGCGTGCCTTCGGGACACTACCAGGCGAGCTTCCGCGCCCTCGCCGGTCGCCATCGGTGGCCGTCCTCCCCGGACAGCGTGAGTCTGGACCTGACGCAGGCCGAGGCGCACCTCGTCCTGCCGCTGAACCGCGCGTGCGGCGCGCTCGAGCTGTCGCTGATCGATCGCTCCGGTGAACCCTACGAGGACCGCGCGCTCATCCGGCTCCAGCGGGAAGAGCGGTCGGGCTACGAGCACGTTCGCTTCCTGCGGGCGCCGTACGCCTTCCACGCGTTCGAACCCGGGACCTACGCGGTCGCTGCGATCAACGGGCCAGCCTTCCTCGCTCCTGGACGGGAGCCCTTCCGCGGGGAGGTCGAAGTGCGGGCGGGCGAGTGGGCCACGTTGCTCCTCCGCGAGGAGTAGTCTCGCGCTGCTCCATCCGTCGATCGTCGATGGGGTCGGCTGCGACTCACCTCCGCGGGCAGCGACAGCCCGCGCGCGGTCCTCGCCGAGCAGCGCTGCGCTACCGATTGCCTCGACCTCGGGACTGACAAGCGGCGGGGCGCGGCGGGCGGGCGCCGTCTCGCAAGTCGGTGCTCGGCGGCCCGCCGTGAGTTCGTCGTGGTGACTCGATAGCACGGCGCGCCGTTTCACGAGGCGGGCCGTCTGCGAAGCTGTTCGCTGCCTCACGGTCGAGTTCGGGGCCGGACGCGGTGCAGCCCGCTTCGCTCCAGGACCAGCGACCTACCGCGGGGAGCTCGAGGTGCGATCGGGTGAGCGAACGACGCGGCCCCTCACAAGGAGTCGCTTTGCGCGTGTCCCTCACTCGATCGTCATCTCGATCCGCTGCGGCTCGTCGCCGACGACGAGCGGGCGGCGCTCGAGCTCGACGTCGCCGCGCTTCACCACGAGCTCGTAGGTGCCCGGCGCGAGCTGCAGGTCGGCGGTCGCGCCCCAGCGGCCGAGCCAGGCCGAGTGGGTGCGCTGGCCGCGCTCGTCGTAGACGCGCGCGGTGGCCCACGGGTCGTCGAGGTCGCCGGTGGCGATCACGATGCGCGTCGTGGGCTGCATGACGATCTCGAGGCCGTCAACGGAGCCCGCGGTTGCGTCGGCGCGGACGGGCGCCGAGCGTTGGCTCGCGTCGAAGGGCTTGGGCGGAGTCGCGGGCAGTCCGGGGGACTGCACGACCCAGATGCCGGGTTCGAGCCCATGGAGCTCGAACGAGCCATCGGCCTTGCTCTCGGAGCTGCGCTGACGCACCCAGGTGACCTCGCCCGTGGCCGGATCGATGCGACCCCAGCGTAGCTTCGCGACCATGGGCGACCCGTCCGGCGCGCGGACGTGGCCGCTCAGGCCAACGGGCTCGTGCAGCTCGAGGGTCCCGAGGTCGGTCGGGAGACCCAGCTGGACGTCGACGGGCAGGACGAGCTGCGCGCGGCCCGGCGCCGTGACGATCAGGTAGCGCTCGCCCGGCGCCGCGCGCTCGAGCGCGACCTCCCCGTCCGGGAACTCCCCGGCTCCGACGTAGACGGGGAACGGGTCGTCGTTGATCTCGGCGGTGCAGGCGAGGGGCTCGCCCGTCTCCGCCGCGATGACGAGCGCCCGGACCTCGCCGAAGAGAGCTTCGAAGTCCTCGGCCTCG
>CAYGST010000377.1:0-5220 GCA_964352415.1 uncultured Planctomycetaceae bacterium
TCCCTGGTGTTCCTCCCCTGGTTCATCTAATCCCCGCACGTCGCGAGGCCGGCGCCCTGCCCGCCACGCGACGCGACCCTTCCGGAGCCTTCACCATCGACGCCCTGACCCTCGCCGCCAGCGCCGCGCACCTCGCCGACCTCAAGAAGGGTCTCGAGATCACG
Source organism: uncultured Planctomycetaceae bacterium (assembly GCA_964352415.1). Taxonomy (GTDB): domain Bacteria; phylum Planctomycetota; class UBA1135; order UBA1135; genus JABACD01. The sequence goes on from CAYGST010000377.1 coordinate 165, forward strand.
GTCTACGAGGTCGCGGACCAGCTGCAGGTTGCCGACTACTTCGTGGTCGTGACCGGGCTGAACCGCCCTCACGTGAAGGCCATCCATCAAGAGCTGCACGTACGCCTCAAGGCCGCCGGTGAGACCCACCGACGGGCCGAGGGCGCGGACGCCTTCTGGTGGGTTCTGCTCGACTACGGCGACGTCGTCGTGCACATCCTCCAGGAGGAGGCACGCGAGTTCTACGACCTCGACCAGCTCTACCACGACTGCCCGAAGGTCGACTGGGAAGCAGTCGAGCTGCCGGAGCTACCGGAGACCAGCACGGCCGGTTCCTGACCGACCACGCTCCGTGAACGAACGACGAGGCCCGCACGTCCCCAGACGTGCGGGCCTCGTTCCTAAAGAGCAATTCCCTTCCGCGCCACCGGGCTTCAGTCAGCGTCGTCCGCGAAGACGTCGCCGGCCGGAGCGTGGCTCTTGATCTTCGACTCGAGACCCTCGAGCATCGGGCGCATCGCGTCGAGCAGGTTCTGCGCCTCTCGGAAGGCCGAGAGGTTCTCCATCATCGCCGCGCGCGTCTGGCTGGCCTCACCGGAGACCTCGTCCAGAGTGCCCATCAGCTCGCTGATTCGCGTCTCGTGCTCGTGCACCTCCGTGGAGCTCACCTGCAGCTCCTGCTCGAGGCTCTGCTTGGAGGCCTCGACCTCGCGCAGCACCCCTTGCAGCTCGTCGAACTCACGGGTGCGACGATCGAGCTCGCTCGCGCGCTGCGCGAGCTGCTCCTCCGCGGCCTCGAGCTTGGCGTGCTCTTCGCGAGCGAGGCTGGCCTGCTCCTCAGCGCGAAGCTCGAGCTCGGTGAGCGCCTCGCAGCGCTGCTGGAGCTCCTCCTGCTTCGCCTCGAGTCCGTGGCGCAGCTCCGAAGCCTGCTCCTCGAGCTCTCCGAAGTGAGCCTCGACCTCCTGTCGGCGCTGGTTGGCCTCGATCAGCTCTCCGGTCATCGACTCCACCTTCGCGCGGGTCTCGACGATCTCGGCGCTCAGCTCGAAGGTGCGCTTGCCGCTCGACTCGAGCTCGGACTGCGCCTGCTCGAGCTCGCGGCGCGTCTCCGCGAGGCTCGCGGTCGCGTCGTCCAGCTGAGCTCTGTAGCCCGTCTCGCTCGCCTGGCTGGCCTGCAGCTCACCGGCGAGGCCGATCACCTTCGACTCGAAGCCCTCCGCTCGCTCACGCGCCTCTTCCCAGCCGCGCTGAGCGGTCTCGAGCTCGGACTGCGCTTGCTCCAGCGTCGTGCGCGTCGTGGCGATCTCGCCGCGGCTCGCCTCGAACTCGGCGCGCGCGCTCTCCAGCTCGGCGCGGACCGTCTCCAGCTCCGTGCAGGTCGCCCCGAACTCACCCTGGAGGTGTGTGAACTCCGTTCGACTGGCGGCCTCGCGCTCGCGGGTCGTGACCAGCTCGGCCTCCAGCTCCGCGACGCGACTCTCCGTACCGCCAGCCTGGGTGCGGAACTCCAGGACCTCGGCCTGGGCCTGCTTCAGCTCCTCGCGTGCGGCCTCGAGCCGGTCCCAGGTCGCGTCGTACTCGCTGCGCGAGTCGGTCAGCTGCTGGCGCGTGCCGTCGAGCTCTCCGCTGAGGGCCTCGGCCTCGAAGGACTTCGCCTCGAGGTCGGCGCGCAGGGTGCCCTCACCCGCCCGGGTCGCGGCCAGCTCGCTCTCGAACTCGTTGCAGCGCGTCTCGGCTGCGGCGCAGGCGCTGCTCGCGGTCTGCAGCTCGGCGCGCGCGGCCTCGAGCTCGGCGCAGGTGGACTCGAACTCCGCCTGGGTCGTGGTCGAGCCCTGGCGCAGCGTCTGGAGCTCCTCCTCGAGCTCCCCGATGCGGCCGTTCAGCTGCTCGACGTGCTCGCGCAGCGGCGCCAGATCGCGGACACGATCGGTCAGCCCGGCGATCTCCGCCTCGGCGTCGCGCTTGGCGCTTGCGACGGCCAGCTCCAGCTCGCGCACGTTGAGCTCGCGCTCTTCGATGTCGCCGAGGAGCTGCTGCACCTCGACCTGCTTGAGCTCGAGCTCCGTGCTCAGGGTCTGGAACTCCTCGTCGCGCTGGGTTGCGCCGGTGTTCTGGTGCTCGAGCGTCGCGACGGCCTCGCTGAGCTCGCTGCGCAGGGACTCGCACTCCTCCGCGCGCTGACGGCACTCGACCGTGCGCTCCTCGAGCTCCTGCTGCTTGGTCTCCAGAGTCGCGCCGAGGCGCGCGAGCTGCGTGCCCTGCTCCGCGAGCTCACACTCGCGGGTCTGCAGGACTTCGGCCTGCGGCTCGAGCTCTCCGACGCGCGACTCGAGCTCGTGGATGCGCGCGCCAGCACTCTCCTCGGCCTCGGCCAGCGTCCGCTTCCAGCGGTCGACGAGCTCCTGCTCGCCTTCGATCTTGCCGGCGAGCGGCTGGAACTCCGCGAGGCACTGCTCGAGCAGGCGCACCTGCTCCTGGTTCGTCCGCGTCAACTCGGTGTAGCGCTGCTTCCAGCCCTCGATCTCCTCCTCGCGCTCGCTGAGCGACTCGGCGAGCGGCTCGAGCTCGCGCATGCGGCAAGCCAGGTCCTTGAGGAAGCGTGTCTGCTCGTCGACGGCCTCGAACTGCTCCTCGCTCGCCTCGTCGGCCTGGTCCTCGATCGCGTCGAAGAAGAGCCCCAGCTCGTCCCCGATGTTCGGGAACTCGTCACTCTCCGGCTCGGAGAACGCCGCGGAGATCGGCTCCAGCGCGTCCTGGAAGGCGTACTCGAGCTCGCCCTCGTCCTCGCTCACCTGCTCGAAGAGGTTCTGCTCGAGCTGGTCGTGCAGCTCGACGCGCGCGGTCTCGTGCTGCACGAGCGAGCTCTGCAGCTCGAGGAGGTTCTCGCGCTGGATGTTCAGCCGTCGGTTGAACTCGTTGTCCTTCTCGCCCATCGCGCGCAGGATGCGACCCACGCGGAACTCGAGCTCGTTGTAGGTCTCGAGGGTGCTGCAGAGCTCCGCCGTCATCTCGCCCTCGAGCTCGTCGAGCTCACGGCGCTGAACGAAGGACAGGTACTGCCAGGTGGCGAGGACGCCGACAACGAGAGCGATCGCCGAAAGGGCGAGCGAGAAAGCGAGTTCCATGGCGTGATCGAGGTGGGTAGACGCTCGGGAGACGGGGAGGTTCGTGGGGTCACCTCCTTGCGATCTCCTAGGTCGAACCCGGGCGGGGTGATTCCTGAGTCCCCTGCGGAAAACTGCCCGGGAAAGCGGGAGATTCACCCGACCGGTGAGCGCCGGTTGGGGCCTCCCGGATCACGCATCTGGCCGGCCCACCCCCGTTCCGGCACCGGGAATCGGCGCCTCCAGGCAGGAGCGTCGCGTCGAACAACTCTCTACCCTGCTTCGGGACCCCTCCCTCCACCCCTCGGGCCGGCGCTCGCCGCCCGCCGCCGGAGACACCGGCACGCCCCGCATGGACTGGCTCGACTGGAACGACGACGCCTTCGCCCTCGCCCGTGAGCGGCACGCCCCCGTGTTGCTGTTCATCAAGGCGTCGTGGTGCCGCTGGTGCCGCGAACTCGAGGAGCGGATCCTCTCCGCACCGGCGGTCCGCACCGCGCTCGAGCGCGACTTCGTGACGATCCTCGTCGACAAGGATCGACGACCGGACATCGACCCGCGCTACACGCGCGGTGGCTGGCCGACCCTGGCCTGGCTGGACGAGCACGGGGAGGTGCTCGGCGCCGACAACTTCCTGGAGGAGCCGCGCCTGCTCGAGCGCCTGCGTCAGGTCGCGGAGGCCTACGCGGGCGGGCCCGAGCGCGTGCGCGCCGTACTCGGCGAGGCCGAGGAGACGCCGACGCCTGCGCCGCGCCCCTCGAAGGCGGCGCTCGGCAAGCCGACCGCTCCGCTCTCGCTGGAGATCGTCGAGAAGATCACCCAGAGCGTCGTCGACACGGCCGACCCGGTGCACGGAGGCTGGGGCAAGCAGCACAAGTTCCCCCACCCCGAGGCGATCGACTTCGCGCTCGTTCGCTGGTCGCAGACCGGGGACGCCGCGCTGCTCGACCTCGTGCGGCGCACGCTCCGGCGCATGCAGGAGGGCGAGATCCACGACCGCGTCGAGGGCGGCTTCTACCGCTACGCGACGCGCGCGGACTGGAGCGTGCCCAACACGGAGAAGATGCTCGACAGCAACGCGCAACGGCTGTTCGTGTACCTCGAGGGCTATCAGGCGACGGGCGACGAGGAGCTGCGACGCACGGCCATCGCGGGGCTGGAATGGATGCACGAGCGCCTACGGGATGAGACGACGAAGGCCTTCAAGGGCAGCCAGGACGCCGACGAGGAGTACGCCCGGCTGGGGACGCGGGAAGCGCGCGCGCGACGCGGCGCTCCGCCGTGCGACACGACCGTCTTCACCAACTGGAACGCGATGGCCGTCTCGACGCTGCTCAAGGCCAGCGTCGTCCTCGGCGATCGGGTGTGGCGCGACCGCGCGCTCGAGACGCTGGAGTTCTTGCTCGCGGAGATGTGGGACGCCGAACACGGCATGCATCACTACTGGGACGGCAAGCCCCACCTGGCCGGGATGCTCAGCGATCAGGCCTACACGCTGCGCGCCCTCGTCGACGCCGCGCAGTTCGCGGGCGAGAACCGCTTCCTCGCCACCGCGGAGAAGCTCGCCTCACTGACCATCGAAGGCCTGCGCTCGGACACTGGCGCGTTCTACGACAAGCCGCACGACCCCGCCGCGCGCGGGGGGCTGCGCCAGCGCAACCGATCGATCCTCGAGAACTCGGTGATGGCGGAGGCGCTGCTGCGCCTCGCGCTGCTCACCGGCCAGCGCGACTACGAGGACAGCGCCCGCGAGGCGCTCGCCTCGTTCACCACCGACTACCGTCGCTACGGGCACTTCGTCGCGGGCTACGCGCGCGCAGTCGACCTGCTGTTCCACCAGCCCGTCGTCGTGACCGTGGTCGGACCCGGTGAGGCCGAGGCCACGCGCGAGCTGGCCCTGGCGGCGCTGCGCCCGTTCGTCGCGAGCCGCATCGTTCGGATCGTCGATCCGCAGCGCGACCCGGAGCTGTTCG
>CAYGST010000378.1:0-1820 GCA_964352415.1 uncultured Planctomycetaceae bacterium
GCTGCGCGTGCTGCGGCGCGCCGCCGGGCTCGACCTCGAGCTGGCGCGCGCGCGGCTGGTCGAGGTGGCGCTCGATCGCGAGGCCGCCGAGGTGCTGCGACGCGCGGCGGTCGAGTCGCTGGCGACAGCCGGAGCGCCCGAGGTCGTCGCATCGCTGCTCGAGCAGGTCTCGCGCGAGGTCGCGGCCGTGAGCGATCACGACCTGCGCCGCGCGGTGATCCGCGCGCTGGGCGAGTGCACGCCGGCCGTGGCGAACAGCGAGCTGGCGAAGCTCTACGCGGACGAGGAGCAGCGCGCGCTGCTGCTCGACGTGCTGCTGCCGGCGATGGTGCGGACCGAGCTGCGCGCGCCGAGCGCGGCGACGGGCTTCGAGGTCTGGCGCTTCTGGATCGGAGTGCCGACTTCGGCAGCGCGCGGCGAGCTCGAGGCGCGCTTCGTCGGCGAGCGCCTGCCCGCGCGCGACTTCGCCTACGCCGGCTGGCTCGAGGCGGCGCGCGCGCTGGCGCAGGCCGGCGAGCTCGAGAGCTGGCGGCTCGGCGCGTGGTGGACCTTCGACGGCCGACTGCTCGCGCGCCTCGCCGAGGTCGTACGCGAGGTCGACGGTCCGGGCGCAGAGGCTCTCGGGAGCGAGCTCGACCAGGCCGCGCGGATCGCGCTGCTGGGGGAGGGGGCCGCGCCGGACCGCGACGGACTGCTGGTGCGCCAGCGCGCGCTGCTGCTGGCGAGTGCGCACCGGTCCGGCGACCCACAGCTCGCGGCGCGCTGGGCCCGGCGCCAACTCGACGAGTGGAACGGTGGGCGGGTCTCCGACATCGCCTGGCGCTCCACCTACGACGGCGCGGTCCTCGCGCCGGGAGAGCTGGCCCCGGGTGGGCTGCTTTCGCTGGCCGCGTCTCGGTCGGACTAAGCCCGCCGCTGGCCATCGGGCTCTACCCTTCGGCTGGTAGACTGGCCCAACGGCTCTCCGCGAGCCACCGCCGCCGACCCCGAACCGACCGCGCCCATGTCCCTGACTCAAGTCTCGAAGCCCGCTTGCGCCGTGGAGTGCCTCGACGACGGCGTCGGCTTCGTCGCCCTCGTCGACCGCATGCAGACCGACCACGCCGCCAAGGTGGTCAACAGCGCGCGCATCTCCTACGACAAGTGCCGCGACGAGTTCGACGAGGCGAAGGACAAGGGGCTTTGCTCGTTCCTGTGGAAGCACGGCCACACGTCGCCGTACCGCCACAGCTTCTACACCTTCCACTGGAAGAGCCCGCTGTTCGTCTTCCGCCAGGCGTTCAAGTACCAGGTCGGCAGCGGCTGGCGCGAGTACGAGGTCGACGGGCAGTCGGTCAGCCTCGAGGTGTTCGACGTCATGTTCGACACGGACAAGGGCTGCTCGTGGAACGAGGTGTCGGGGCGCTACGTGCAGTGGGAGCCTGAGTTCTACGTGCCGGCGCGCATGCGCGCGAACCCGCCGCACGGCAACAAGCAGGCGTCCTTCGACCTGCCCGACGACTTCGACCACGCCGGTGAGCGTCAGCTGATGCTGGCCGAGTGCCAGCAGGCCTTCGAGCTCTACCAGGCGCGCATCGAGCGCGGCGTCGCGAAGGAGATCGCGCGCATGTGCCTGCCGCAGACCCTCTACACGCAGGCCTACTGGACCGTCTCGCTGCAGGGCGTCATCCACTTCCTCGAGCAGCGCCTCGCGAAGGACGCGCAGTACGAGATCCGGCGTCACGCGGAGGCGATCTACGACCTCGTGAAGTCGGACCTCGATCGCATCGGGATCGTGAAGGCCGACCTGATGTGAGCCCGGTCCCACGCGAGTGCGGCGA
>CAYGST010000378.1:1920-5215 GCA_964352415.1 uncultured Planctomycetaceae bacterium
GCCCTCGCGCGAAGATCGGAGCATTCCCCTAGGATGCACCCCTCGAGGCGCCGCCCGCTCCTTCGACACCCAAGGACTCTTCCGGAGGTCCACCGATGGCTGCACGACCCTTCTGCTCGCTCCTTGCGGGTTGTGTCCTGTTCGTCCCCGCCGCGCTCGCTTCCCCGAGCCCGCAGGGTCCCGCGAACACCGCGCCGTTCCACTCGCTCGACAACATCGAGGGAGCGTTCGTCAACCTGAACCTGTTCCCGGTGCGGCCGCTCGTCGATCACCCGTCGGGCAACGGCTTCTTCGCGCTGAACACGCACGCCTCGACGGTCGAGCGCTTCGCCGACACGGGCAGCGCGCCCGTCGAGGTCTGGCCCGTGCCGTGGGGGCCGGTCGCCGCGCGGCTGTGGACGCATCCGCAGACGAAGCAGGAGCAGCTGCTCGTGACCTGCCGCGGGAGCTACGTGCTCGCCCGGCTCGACGCCGTGAGCGGCGAGGTCATCGGGCTGATCGACCTCCCGGCGGAGCCCGCCGACCTGCTCGTGGTCGAGGATCGCGCGTTCATCGCGTGCACCGCGCTCGACACGATCGTGCAGCTCGACCTCGTGACCGAAGCACGCGTCGAGTACTCGCCGAGCTCGCACCCCGGCTTCGAGTGCAAGGCGCCGCTGTTCCTCGCGCGCAGCGCTTCGGGCCTCGTGCTCGTCCCGCCGACCCACTCGGGCAACAACTCGACCGCGAGCCGCATCACGCTGCGCCGCGCCGGCGTGGTGCTCGACCTCGCCGACCCGAACGTCGCGGTGCAGGGCTTGCCCGACGTCGACATGTACCTGCTCGATCCCGACGCCCAGACGCTCACGGCGGTGGGCAGCGCGATCGGCACCACGCTGTTCGGCGTGGCGGTCAACCCGGTCACGGCGCGCACCTGGGTGCTGAACACCGAAGCGAACAACAAGGGACCGGACCGTCAGGGCGAGGCCGCGGTGCGCGGCGACGTCGTCGACAACCGGCTCTCGATCATCCGGCTGACCTTGACCGATCCGCTGCCGGTGCCCGAGCTGATCCTCGACCTCGACGACGTCGACCCGAACCAGCGCGGGACGCAGCACCTCGCCAGCGAGGCCGTCGGCCAGCCGTTCCAGCTCGACTTCCGCGCGAACGGCGACGCGTACATCATCGGGCTCCTGACGGACAACGTGGTCATCGTCGACAAGAACGGCCAGCGCCAGGCCGAGTTCGACCTGCCGGACGGCGCGATTCCGCGAGGGGTCCAGGTCGACGAAGGGGCACAGCTCCTGCGCGTCCACTGCTGGGGCACGAACGAGGTCCTCGAGTTCGCGCTGGCGGACAACGCGCTCGTGCGCACCTGCTCGCTCTCCGACGATCCGACGCCGGCGCTGATCGCCGAGGGGCGCGAACTGTTCTACGACGGCAGCCGCTCGGAGCACGGCAACGCCTCCTGCGCGTCCTGTCACGTCGAAGGGCGCACCGACTTCCTCGTCTGGAACCTCGACGACACGCCGAGCGACCAGAAGGGGCCGCTGCTAACCCAGAGTATGAGCGGGCTCGCGCGCCTCGCGCCGTTCCACTGGCGCGGCGAGCGCGACGAGCTCTCAGACTTCAACCCGGCCTTCGCGGGGCTGCTCGGCGGCGAAGAGCTCGATCGCCAGGAGTTCGAGGCCTTCGAGGCCTTCGTCTTCTCGCTGGTCAACCCTGCGAACCCGTACTCGACGCGCACCCGCGAGCTCGACGACGCGCGCATCCCGAACTCCGTGGCTCCCACGGCGAGCGCCGTCGCCGGACAGGACGCCTACCTCAACTCGCAGCTCTCGAACGGATTCTTCTGCACGTCGTGCCACTTCCTGCCGCTGGGGACGAACCACGACCGCTTCGCGGGCGAGACGACGGAGACGATCGCGAAGCGCGTCTTCAACAAGGTCGCGCCGTTCAACGAGACGCACCGACGCCTGATGGGTACCGTGCCGATCGAGACCTACGTGGAGCCGGGGAATCCGGGCGCGGGGACCGTGCAGGACCTGCGCGGTTACCTCGGCGTCGCGGCGACGCACGCTGGCCTGATCGAGAACTTCACCGAGCGCATCGAGGACTTCGGCGACGGGCCGATCATCGACAACCTGACCTCGTTCGTGATGCAGATCGACCAAGGGCTCGCCCCGGCGATCCATCAGGCATTCCTGCTCGACGCCGGCACCGTGGGAACGGCCGCGGCGGAGCTCTCGGGCTACCTGATGCCCGCCGCCTCTGCGCGCGACTGCGACGTCGTGGTGTTCGGGCGCGCCGAGCCCGGGGCGATCCGGGCGCGCTGGGCCTGGGATCGCATCAGCGCGCGCTTCGTTCCGGATCACGCGAGCCTGCCCGCGCGGACGCTCGCCGATTTCGTCGCCGCGGCGGGGAGCGAGAGCCACGTCTTCGTCGGCGTCCCTGTCGGAAGCGCGGCGCGCTTCGCGGTCGACCGCGACCTCGACGGTCTGGTCAACGCGCTCGACGCGGAGCCCGAGGTTCCGTTCGTGGACGGCCAGGACACGACGGCGCCCGCGTTCACCGTGGCGCCGCACCTCGTCTGGGCGACGACGCGCACGGCGCGCGTGGCCTTCGAGACGAACGAGCCGACGCGCTACCGCGTGCACTACGGCGAGGGCGTCCTCCCGGACCGCTGCGTTCCGGAGAGCGAGGACTGCGAGGCGCGCAGCGAGTGGGGGACGGCGCACGGGCCGCTCCTGACGCGCTTGCTGCCGTCCACCGAAGCGACGAACGGCGCCTACGCCATCGTCCAGCACAGCTACGCGCCGCTGGTCGAGGTCGTCGACCGCGCGGGCAACGTGACGAGCTTCCAGATGCCGAGCTTCGACAGCGGGCCGATCGGTCCGGGCAGCCTCGATGAGGCCATCGTCGGCGACCTGCACTGGCGCCAGTTCGACGACGTGGGGCCAGGGCCGCTGCGCGCGCGCGTTCAGGCGCGGACGATCTACAAGCGCGGCGCGCTGCCGCAGCCGGGTGCACCGCTGCGGCTGATCGTCTACCGCGTGCTGGTCGACGGCGCCGTCGACGACACCTGGTCGCCGTACGGGACGGACAGCTTCCGCGTCGATCACATCGAGATGCGCGGGCCGAGCGGCGTGAAGCCGCTGGAGGTGAGCGGGCCGTTCCTCGTCGGCCTCGAGACGGACGCCCAAGGGATCATGCGCGTCGGCTTCGAGCTGCCGAGCGCGCTGCTCGGTCAGGAGGTCGTCGCCAACGTCGAGGCGGTGATCCTGCTCGACGAGAACTCGTTGCCGCTCCTGCACGC
>CAYGST010000379.1:0-5211 GCA_964352415.1 uncultured Planctomycetaceae bacterium
GGGCGAACAGCGTCCCGTAGGCCCACTCACCCACGCCCCACCCCCCGGGAGAGATCGGCACCGCGGAGATCAGGTTGGCGACGGGGACGATGCCGACGTAGGCGAGGAAGCCGAGCTCGTCCCCGAACGCGCGACCGATCGCGAACGTCGCCGCGACGACGGCGATGTGGTTGCCGAGCGAGAGCGCGATCGAGAGCAGCAGCTCGCCGGGCCGGCCGCGGTAGACGCCGGCGGCGACCTCGAGCTTCTTCAGACGCTTGCCCTGCGGCAGCCGCTCCAGCACGCGGTCGATGCCGAGCGCGCGGCGCGGACCGGGCACGAGCACCAGGTAGAGCCCCAGCGTCCCGGCGATCAGCGCACCCGCGCTCGGGAGCTTGAGCACGCCGAACTCCTCCCCGCCGATCCAGATCACGCTCGTCGCCAGGAAGACGAGCGCCCACACGCCGACCATGCGGTCGAGCAGCACGGTGGCGAGGGCGTCGGCGCGCCGCTCGGGATGTTCGCGCACGACCAGCACGGCCTTCGGCACGTCGCCGCCGGTGATGCCCGGGAAGATCAGGTTGAAGAACAGGCCGAGCGACGAGAGCCGCAGCGTGTTGCGCCAGGTGCTCGGGCAGCCCGCCAGCGCGAGCAGGCGCCACCAGCGAGTCACGCCGAAGACCAGGCCGAGCGCCAGCGCGGCGAAGGCCGCGAACAGGCCCCCGACGTCGAGGTCGAGGAACACGCGCGGTATCCCGGGGCGCCACTCGATCCCGGCGGCGTCGTCCGCGCGACGCGTGACGGCGAGCGCAGCGCCGCTCGCGGCCGCTGCGCGCACCTCGGCCGGCCAGCCGGGCCCGAGGTCGGACTCGGGGCCGAATTCGAACTGCACGGCCTCGTCGCGCCAGCCTCCGACGATCTCGCCGGGCACCGCGAGGACGTCTTCGGGGCGCTCGGGGTCCGCGACGTAGCGCAGCGTGTCCGACCAGGGCAGCCCCCAGGCAACCCACCCGAGCAGCCCGATCGCGAACACCGTCTTCAGGAGTCCGCCCAGCTTGCGACGGAGCGGAGGCGACTCCGCTTGCGCCTCGCTCACGACCCTCCGCCGAGCGGACCGATGTCCTCGGTGGCCCCGAGCGTCGGGGGCAGGCCCGCGTCCTCGCGCTTCTTCGCGATGCGGGCGTAGTACCAATCCTCCCAGTCCTCTTCGCGCAGCGAGGCGGGACCGGTCTCCAGCCGCGTCAACGCCTGCATCGCCTTGACGCGCACGAAGCCCTCTTCGTCCTCCACCGCGAAGCCGACCATCAGGTCGAGCCACGACTCGCGCAGGCGCTGATAGCGTTCGGGTTCGAGGTCCTCGACGCTGTCCGGCAGGCCGAGCTTCGCGACCTGCGCCAGGAGCTCGGCAACCACGAGTGCGTCGCGATCCACGCCGGCCTGGCGCTCGGCCTCGAGCAGCGGCATGAAGCGCGCGAGCATGTCGGCCCCACCGGCGCGGACCGAGGCCGTCACGACGGCCGCGCGCATACGGCTCGCCTCCCCGGGCTCCTCGGCCAAGGCCCGCGCCAATGCAAGCTGGATCGTGCGCCGTTGGAAGTCCTGCACGAGCTGGAGCAGCTCGTCGTAGCCGACGCGGTCCTTCTTGACCTTGTTCAGCAGCGTCGCGGCGGCGGGCAGCACGCGCCGGCAGCCACTCAGGTCGAACGTGGTCGTGCGCAGCCCGGCGCAGGCGCCGCGAAAGTCGTTCAGCGTGCCGGTGTTCTCGAGCAGCGCGCGCCAGGTGCGCACGAGGTCGGTGAGCAGCTCCGCGGTCTCATCGGCGGTCGCGCGCGGCGCTTCGGGCGGCAGCGCGACGGGCACGCCAATGGTCACCTCACGGCCGAGCGGCCCGAGGCCGAGCACGGCGCGCTCGCGGGACAGCAGCGAGGGGTCCTGCTGGATGATCCTCGCGCACCAGGCCGTCTGCACCGCGGCCAGCCGCGGGTTGCCCTTCGAGTCGAAGTCGAGCAGCTCGTTCAAGAGCTCGAGGCAGGCCTCGCTCGGACGCTTGAGCTGCTTCGGCTTGCCGGCCGCCTCGCTCGAGGGGCTGCCAATGCGCACCCCACCGATCGTGCGCCCCTCTCGGTTCGCGGCGTAGTAGAAGTCGCCGACGAACGTCACCGTGTAGTGGTGCCCGCCCCCGGGCCGGTGCAGCCGGTCCAGGTTCTCGACCCGCGAGTCGGGGAAGTCGACGAAGTCGAGGTTGATGATCTTCCCCATCGTCTTGCACGACCCGAAGAGGACGAGGACGAGGGCGCCGGTGGCGAGCCGGGAGGCGGTGAGGAGCTTCACGAAGCGGAGTCTAGGGACTGGAGAAGGCGTTCAGAACCCTTCACCCGGGGTTCTCCCAGGGCCGCACCCCGCGTGCGACCACTCGCGTCGTGCCGGCATCCGTGGCAGTCGAAGCGGCCGGCTGTGGGGTGGATTCGAGTGACCACTGAATGGCAGAGATTCCCCTCCCCGCCTTCTCAGTCGGGTTCCAATCCAGCCGCGTCGAGGTAGTCCCAGGGTCCCGCGCCCGCCTCCGCGAGCTCGCGCAGGCGCTCGAGCCCAAGCTTCGACACCACCTCGAATCCGGACCGGACGAGGGGCCTCGATTCCTCTCTGGGCAGGTCGAGGAAGGCGCGGACGTCGGCGTCCAGTCCTGCCCGGGTCACCGTCAGCGCTCCGATCGCCTGGTTCTCGCGCGAACGGGCGTCCACGAGTCCCGACAGTTCGAGCGAGAGGTAGTCGGCGAGGCCCTCCTCCACGAACTGCGGCATGCCGTCGAAGGGCGATCCATCGATGTACCAGTGAACGAGCTCGTGCGCCACGACGACCCGCACGAACTCCCCCGCGCTCGCCAGCTCGATGCGGTTCTCGAAGCACTTGCCGCGCACCCCCCCGAGGTCGTGATCGACGACCCAGATCACGGGGGGCTCGTCGCGCTGCGCGAGGAGCGGGGCGCGGACCTCCAGCCCCAGTTCGAGCGCCTCGGCGACCCGTTCGGCGTCCTCGAGGGAGGCGGCACGAACGATGCCGTGTTCCGTCTCGAGCTTCACCGGCGGCCGCGAGACACACGCGATCGAGAGGAGCAGGACGAGGACGAAGTAGGCGCGCGACATGGAGTGGAGTGTGGGAGTTGCGGAGCGGCCGCCTCGAAGCATGGCCACTTCGCCGATGTGGAAATCCTCGTCTCGCTTCGCTTTGCGTGTCCGCCGCGTCGAGCCGCCGGCGACTCGCAGGACCCCGCTGCCGGCGCTCTCTTTGACGGCCCTGGCGCGCGGCCGAAGTCAGTCCTTCGGCGTGTGCGCCCCCGGGACGGGTCGCTGCGACTCCTCCGCTTCCGACGATTCCTCCGGCTCCAGGCCTGCGGCCTGCACGTAGCTCCACCCCCCGGCCCCTCGCACCGCGAGGGGCCGGACTCCCTGCAGCCCGATCCGCGACACGACCTCGAAGCCCAGCCGCGCCTGGGCCTTCCGAGCCCATTCGGGGAGGGCTTGGTGCGTCCGCGCATCCGCGTCGAGCCCTTCCGGCATGACCTTCAGCGTCCCGATCACCTGATTCTCGTAGGTGCGGCCCTCGACGAGCCCGGCGAGCTCGAGGGACAGGTAGTCCGCCATGCCCTCCTGGATGAAGAACGGGGCCCCCTCGAACGGTGATCCGTCCATGTACCAGTGAACGAGCTCGTGGGCGACGACCACCGGCACGAAGTCCCCCGCGCTCTCCAGGTCGATGCGATGCCCTCGGCACACGCCGAGCGCACCCCCGATGTCGCGATCGCGGACCCACACCTCGGGGAGCTCCACGCGCACCGCCTCCAGCTTGGCTCGCAGCTGCGGCGCGACCGTCAGCGCCTCGGCGACGCGCTCGGCGTCCGACATCGAGGCCGCGCGGACGACGCCGTGCTCCGTCTCGATCTTGACGGGCGGACGCGTGACGCAGGCGGGCGAAAGAAGAAGCGCGATGATGAGAAGCAGCGTTCGCATGTCAGGACGTGGGACGTGCGGAGCGGCCGTCCCAGGAGACGGCCGCTCCGCTCGAGTGGAACCCTGCCGCTCAGTTCGCGGTCAAGGAAAGTCGGAAGGCGCCGGACGCGACGCCGCCGAGTCGGTCGGTCGAGTAGACGAGTTCACCCTCGTTGCTGTAGATCATGCCAGGCACGGCACCTCCCTCGAACGCGGCGATCGGAACGAGCGCCTCCATCACGTCCCAGCTACCGACCTGGTAGTGGAGCGCAGAGTCCAGGTCGGCCTGGAACGTGCCCTCATTGACCGTCAGGTCCCAGCTCAGGAACTCGCCCGGCTGCGCAGCCAGGATCCGAATCCCGTCGGGAGTGGCCAGCGTCGTCGAGAAGTGGATGACCTCGACCCGAGAGGGCACCGTGGCGCCGGGGCCGGCGAGGAGGATCGGCTCGGTCAGAGCCCTCGCCTCCTCGATCGAGTTCGCCTGCACGACGAAGAAGTACGTGAGGTTGCTCGCGTCGGCGCTGGGAACGATCGGACCCCCCTGGACGATGAACTCCTGTTCGCCCCAGCGCTGGGCCGTCGACTGCTGCGTCTGAAGCGGAGCCTCCAGCGACAGAGCGCTCGGGGTCCTGAACCAGCCGTCTCCTCCAGAGCCCGATTCCCCGCCGCCCACGGGCTCGGGTTCGGGTTCGGGATCGGGACAGTCCACGACCACCGCCGACCAGCGCACGGAGCCGGGCGGGACTTGCCCACTGGCCATGCCGCTGCCATCGGCCTGCAGCGTCGTCGTCCCCGTGGTGTTGCCCTCCGCGTCGGAATAGGTGACCTCCACGCACTTGTGGGCGATCGATGACCCCCCGCTGGCGGTCATGGTCTTCGTCCCGTCCGTGGACGCGGAGACCTTGATCGTGATCGGGGGCGTGAACGGAGGGTCGATGTGGGTCACCACGTCGATGGAGCCCGAGGCCCCGCAGGCGTACAGCGCGAGCGAGGCGAGAAGTGCGGCCGAGGCGAGCGTGGCCCGGCGAAGAGTCGAGTGCTTCATGGCGAGTCGTTGTTCGAGAAGGAATGCGCCCACGCCTCTCCCGGGCATGGCGCCCGGGGACCTTTCCACGTCCCCGGCGAGGGCGAGCCTCTCCGACGACCGGCCGGGGACGACGCGCCCTCAATCAGGACGGCTCGGAGCCGAACTGGTTTCGAGGCAGGGGGCGAGAGTCCCGTGGCAGCGGGCGGGCAGGGCCAAGGC
>CAYGST010000380.1:0-1310 GCA_964352415.1 uncultured Planctomycetaceae bacterium
GCGGTTCTTCTCGATCGCCGCGCGCACCAGCGGCTCGGGCACGCGGGAGCCGATCGTCCCGCGGTTCCAGTGCAGGACGACGCTGCGCGGATCGACGACGACGCGCCGGCCGGCGGCGCGCGCGCGCTCGGCGAGGTCCACGTCCTCCCAGTAGAAGGGCTCGAAGCACGGATCGAAGGGCGCCGCCAGGAACTCGTCCCGCCGCAGGAGGCACGCGCCCCCGAGCGCGAAGCCCGCGGGCACGCCGCGGGGGTGCGCGGCGCAGAGCTCTCCGGGAGTGACCTCGATCGGGCTGCGCACGACGCGGTGCAGGCCGTCCTCGAAGACGAGCGCCGGCACGGACTCCTCCCCGCCGTCCTCCCCGCCCTGCAGGACGTAGGGCGCGACGAGCGCGACGTCCGGCTGTTCCGTCAGCGTCTCGACGAGCGGCTCGACGGCGCCGGGCCGCACGCACACGTCGGGGTTCAGCGCGAGGACCAGCGCGTGCCGCGCGGCCTCGACGCCCGCGTGCAGCGAGCGCGCGAAGCCCACGTTCCGCGCGTTCGCAACGCAGCGCAGCGTGACGCCCAGCGCGCCCTCGTACGTCGCTGCGAGGTGGGACGCGAGCGAGTCGGAGGACGCCGAGCCGAACTCACCGTCCACCGCGCCGCTGTCGTCCACGACGACGACCTCGTCCCCCACCGCGCGCCGCTCCAGCTCGGGCAGCAGCGCCTCGAGGCACGTCGCGAGCAGCTCGCGGTCGTCCAGGGTCGGGATCACCACGCTGACGGGGGCGCTCATCGTTGGCCCTCATCCAGGTCGCGCCCATCCGCCTTCTCAGCCGCTTCAGCGTCCGGTGCCGGGTCCCGCGGAAGCCCACCCGCAGCGTCCAGGTCCTTCCAGCTCGCGAGTCGACGCCGCAGCTTGGCGCCGAAGGCGACCGGGCCTGCCGTGCGCGCCTCGGTGCGGGCCGCGTCCATCTCCTGCGCCCGCCAGCGCAGCTCGTCCTCGAGCGCGCGCAGCCGTTCACCGGCCTGCGCGAGGCGTCCGTCCAGGTGGCGTTCGTGTTCGGCGGCCGCGGTGCGGTCCCGCGCGAGGTCCGCGTGCTCGGCTGCGAGCTGGGCGTGCGCCTCGGCGCTCGCGCGCGCCTCCACGCGCACGCCGTCGAGCGCGGTGCGCGCCTCGGCCTCCGCCGCGCGCGCGGCAGCGAGGCTCCGCTCCAGCTCGGCCACGTGGGCTTCGCGGTCCTGCAGCTGCTCACGGCGCCAGCTCAGCTCGTCGCGCTGGCGCGCGAGTTCCCCGTCGCGGTTCGTTCGTTCGTCGCGTAGCGC
>CAYGST010000380.1:1320-5207 GCA_964352415.1 uncultured Planctomycetaceae bacterium
CGCGGACTCCGCGCGCGCCGCGTCCGCCTGCTCGGCCAGCCAATCGCGCTCCGCGCGGGCCGAGGCAAGGGCTGCGGCCGCCTCGTCGAGCTGCCCGCGAAGCTCGGCCTGCGTGCGTTGCGCAAGCTGCAGCCGTCCGTCCAGCTCGGCGCGAGTCTCGTCCTGCCCGGCGAGGGTCCGCTCGAGCCACTCGATGCGCGCGTCGCGCTCCTCGAGCAGCTCCGCGGTCCATTCGGCGCGCGCGCGCTCGCTCGCGGCGGCGCGCTCGGCCGCGTCCGCGCGCGCCTGCACGTACCCCGCGCTGCGCTCGCGTTCCCCCAGCTCGCCGGCGCGCCAGGCGCCCTCGCGCGCGAGTCCCGCGACGCGCTCGCGCAGGCGTCCGCCGTGCTGCCAGGCGGCCTCCAGCGCGTCGAGCGCGGGGACGTCCACGCCCGCTGCCGCCGCGCGCGCGGCGAGGCCGCGCGAGGCGCGCGCGACGAGCTCCTGGAGCGGCAGGCGCTCGAGGGCCTCGTAACGCTCCGCGAACCCGCGCACGTGCTCGGGCAGGCGCGCTCGGCGGTGCGCACGCGCCGCGGTGCGCTCCTCGACGAGTCGCGCGTAGTCCGCGCGCAGCTCGGTCGCGTCCGCGGCGATCGACTTCGGCGCGCGCACGCCCGCCGCTAGGCGCGCCAGCGCCGCTGGATCCGCGGCGAACTCTCGCAGCGCACCCCGCCAGGCCGCGGCGTCGCCCTGGGCAACCAGCCGGCCGTCGACGCCGTCGCGCACGCTCTCGCGCAGCGCGGGCGTATCGCTCGCGATCACGGGCCGCCCGGCCGCGAAAGCCTCGCGGATCACGAACGGCGCGTTCTCGGGCCACAGCGACGGGAGCGCGACGACGTCGCAGCCCTCGAGCAGCGCGGGCAGCTCCTCGCGCTCGAACGCACCGCCGAGCGCCGCGCCGACCACGCCCGCGCGTTCGGCGAGCCGGGCCCCGTAACTGCTGGATCCGGCGCAGCCGCGCAGGGTCAGCGTCACCTCGTCCGCAAGCCCGCGGGCGGCGTCGAGCAGGACGTGCACGCCCTTGTGTTCGTAGTAGCCGCCGAGATAGAGCACGCGCAGGGGCTCGCGCGAGGCGCCGCCCGTCGAGCCCTGCGGAACGCGCGTCGGCCGCTCGACCGCGGCGAGCGCGCCGGCGTCGATCCCGAGCGCGCGCACGCGGACGGGCTTGCGCAGACCAGCGCTCACCAGCACGTCCCGCAAGAACTCGGTGGGCGCCTCGACGACGTCGCAGCGCTCGAGCGCGTCGAGCCGCTCGCGGGCCTCGCGCGCGAGCTGCGCCGCGAGTTCCCGCACCGTCGCGGCGTCCTCGTCTGCGCCACGCAGCGCGCGCGTGACCGCTGCGGCCTCGGGCCCGTCCGCGCCTGGCACGAGCCAGCCGTCGTGGGCCTCGAGCTGCGCGTCCAGCACCCCCCGCGCGATCCGGCAGCGCGCGGCCTGCAGGAAGTCGGTCGGGTCGAGCGGCGTGAGGTCCGGCTGCAGCAGCGTGTAGCCCTCGCAGGCGGCGAAGGCGTCCTGCGCCGTGAACACGACCGGCACGTCACGACGCCGCGCCTCGTCGATCACGGCTGAGCCGAAGCCGAGCAGGTGCTGCAGGTGCACGACCTCGGGCTGCTCACGATCGAGGAAGCGCCCGAAGGCCTCGGCCGCGCCGGGCGCGATGCGGCGCGCGTCCTCGTCGTCGACGTCCTCCACCAGGTTCAGCCAGGTGATGCGATAACCGTCGCGCGCCTCGGTGCGCTGCTCGAGGTGCACGCGCTGCGCGTCGCGCAGGGCCGTGAACACGTGCACCTCGTCACCGCCCTCGACCAGCGCCCGCGCCAGGGACGCGGCGTACACCTCCACGCCTGTGCGCGCGTGCGGTGGGAAGGCGTGAACGACGAGCGCGAAGCGCATGGCTCCAGCTTAGCGCGCGCCGCCGTCGACCGGCGGAGCGGGTGAGCCCGGGATCGATCCGCCCGCAATGGAAGCCGGCCTCGCCGGGCCCCGAGGGGTCCGAGCGAGGCCGGCGTGGGCTCCGATCGAAGGCTGCGGCCTCAGCCTTCCTGCGACTCCAGCCAGCGCTCCGCGTCGATCGCGGCCATGCAGCCCGTGCCGGCCGCGGTCACGGCTTGGCGGTAGACGTGGTCCATGACGTCGCCGGAGGCGAAGACGCCCTCGACGTTCGTGCGCGTCGAGCCCAGCTGCACCTGAATGTAGCCGTTGTCGTCGAGCTCGAGCGAGTCCTTGAACAGGTCGCTGTTCGGCGTGTGGCCGATGGCGATGAAGACGCCCTGGCACTCGACCTCGGTGGTCTCGCCGGTCTGCGTGTCCTCGAGCAGCGCGGCGCGCACGACGCCGTTCTCACCGGCTATGATGTCCTTGACCTGCTTGTTCAGCATCCAGTCGATCTTGGGGTTCTTCTTCGCTCGCTCGATCATGATCTCGGAGGCGCGGAAGTTCTCGCTGCGGTGGACGATCGTCACCTTGCTGGCGAAGCGCGTCAGGTAGGTCGCCTCCTCCATCGCGGTGTCGCCGGCGCCGACGACGAGCACCTCCTTGTCCGGGTAGAACGCGCCGTCGCAGGTCGCGCAGGCGGAGACGCCCTTGCCCATCAGCTTCGACTCGTTCTCGAGGCCGAGCAGGCGCGCGCTCGCGCCGGTCGAGATGATGATCGACTTGGCGTGCACCTCGCCGAAGTCCGAGGTGATCTTGAACGGGCGCTTGGAGAGGTCGACCGCGTGCACGGTCTCCATGCGGATCTCGGTGCCGAAGCGCGCGGCCTGCGCCTTGAACTCCTCCATCATCGCCGGACCCATCACACCCTCCGGGTAGCCCGGGTAGTTCTCGACGTCCGTCGTGATCGTGAGCTGGCCGCCGGGCTGCATGCCCTGGAACATGAGGGGCTTCAGGTCGGCGATCAGGCGGTAGGTGCCGAGGGCGAGGAGCGCGAGCTGCCCGCCGTTCGAGATGTACTGGTCGTCGAAGCACTGGCGCAGGTCCGCGCCCTCGTCGCGCTCGAGGCGCGCGAAGAACTCGGCCTCGATCCGCGCGAGCTCCGGCCGCATCGCGGGCGTGTAGCGGAAGACGCTGAAGACGCCGTGGTCCGGGCGATCGTCCGCGTCGGCGACGAGCCGGGCGCGGTGCACGAGGAAGTCGTCGTCCAGCCGCCGCTCCTCGAGTCGCGCGCCTGCCCCTTTGACCGCCAGCAGCAAGCGGTAGCGCGCCGCGCGCGTGTCCGGCAGCTCGGCCAGGAGCCCCGACACGGCCTCGGCGAGGCGCGGCTCTCCCGCTCCGGGCGGACACAGCGCGATCACGCTCCAGGCCGAGCGCAGGTCGGCCATCAGCGGCCGCGTCCCGTCGACGGGGTCGATGACGAGCCGCGGGCCGCCGTGTCCAAACCCGTCCAGCTCCCGCGAGCGGCTGGCCCCGTCCGGTCCGCGGTGGCGCCAGCCGGCGTCCTCGCTGAAGAGCGACAGGGGCGCGTGGCGCGTCGTGTCCTCGAACCAGCGCGTGAGCGCGGCCTCGGTGGCCTCGTCGAGGGCGTAGGTCAGGTCGCCGACGCCCTGGCCGACGGGGCGGTGGACGGCGCGGGCCTCGAGGCCCCGGCGGGCGGCGGTCCGCGCGGCGCGCCGGAGCTCGCCCGCGAGGGCCACGAGGCGCGGCTCCCAGGCGGCGGGGTCGAACGGGAGATGGGGGCTCATCGAGTGGTCACAAGTGCGCCCGGGCTCCGTCTTCGGCGGACCACCTGGGAGCCACGCGAGCGCGCCGCTAAGCTAGTCGCCCTCCGGTAGCCGCACCAGGCTCCCCGGCTCCGATTCCAACCCCCCCGACACCCGCGCCAGTCCGAAGGCCACGCCGTCGGCCTCATC
>CAYGST010000381.1:0-5195 GCA_964352415.1 uncultured Planctomycetaceae bacterium
GCGCCGAACGCCCCTCGCAGCCCCCCCCGGCTCGGCCGCCGTCGCCACGACCGCACCACTCTTGCGCCCGCATCGAGCCATGACCGATCGCACCTTCGAACGCACCTCCCACCTCGACGCCGACGCGCGTGAGGTCTACGACTGGCACGTCCGCCCCGGCGCCTTCGAGCGGCTCGTTCCGCCGTGGGAGCCCGTGCGCCTGCAGGGCCGCGCCGCCGCGATCGCGGCGGGGGAGCAGCAGACGGTGCGCTTCCAGCTCGGACCCGTGAAGCCGCGCTGGACGAGCGAGATCGTCGAGGTGCAGGACGGCGCGTCGTTCCGCGACGTGCAGCTCGCCGGTCCGTTCGCGAAGTGGGAGCACACGCACCGCATGAACACGAACGGCGGCGCGGGCAGCGTGCTCGAGGACAGCGTGAGCTACCGCCTCCCGCTCGGTCCGCTCGGCGCGCTCTTCGGTGGTCCCATGGTCCGGCGTAGGCTGGACCGCATGTTCGACTACCGCCACAAGGTCACCGCGATCGACCTCGGGCGTCACAAGGCGGCGGGCGAGCGGACGCTCACCGTGCTCGTCACCGGCGCCTCCGGGATGGTCGGTCAGGCCTTTTGCGCCTTTCTCTCGACCGGCGGTCACAGCGTGCGCAAGCTCGTGCGCGGCGCACCGAAGTCGAAGAACGAGTTCCACTGGGACACCGCGAGCGGCGCGATCGACCCCGCCGCGGTCGAGGGCTGCGACGCCGTCGTGCACCTCGCGGGTGAGAACATCGCCGGACGGCGCTGGTCGCGCGCACAGAAGAAGCGCATCCAGGACAGCCGCGTCGACGGCACGCGCCAGGTCGCTGACGCGATCCGCGCCGCGAAGCAGAAGCCGGAGGTGTTCGTCTGCGCCTCCGCCATCGGCATCTACGGCAGTCGCGGCGACGAGCAGCTGGACGAGAGCAGCACGCACGGCGACGACTACCTGGCCCACGTCTGCAAGGAGTGGGAGCGCGAGGCCGGCAACCTGGCCGAGGTCCGCACCGTTCAGGCGCGCTTCGGCGTGATCCTGTCCGCCTCGGGCGGCGCGCTGAAGAAGATGCTGCTGCCGTTCCTTGCAGGCGGCGGCGGGAAGCTCGGCTCGGGCAAACAGTGGATGAGCTGGGTCGCGCTGGAGGACGTCGTCGGCGCGCTGCACCACCTGGTCCTGAAGGACGAGCTGCGCGGACCGGTCAACGTCGTTTCGCCGCACCCCGCGACGAACGCCGACTACACGAAGACCCTCGGCAATGTGCTCGGCCGCCCGACCATCGCTCCCATGCCGGGCTTCGTCGCCCGCGCGGCCTTCGGCGAGATGGCGGACGCCCTCCTGCTGGCGAGCCAGCGCGTCTACCCGCGACGGTTGCTCGAGAGCAGCTTCGAGTTCGCCTTCCCGGACCTCGAGTCCGCGCTGCGCCACACGCTCGGTCGCACGAAGAACTGATCGCCCGCGGCGCTGCGCGCCACGATCCGAATGACGCCCCCCCCTTCCCCAGGGCGGGGCGTCACGCGTTCTCGGCGAACGGCGTCGATGCCACGCTACGCACGGGCTGCTAGAGTCACGCGCCATGAAGCGCACCCTCTGCACCCTGAATGCGAACGGCCTGCGGGCCGCCGACAAGCGCGGCTTCAGCGACTGGCTGGAGCGCAAGCAGCCGGACGTGCTCTGCCTGCAGGAGCTGCGCGCTCTGCCGGAGCAGGTGAAGGACCACGTGCGTTCGCCTCCCGGCTACAACACGCGCTGGCTGAACGCGGAGAAGAAGGGCTACTCGGGCGTCGCCGTCTTCGCGCGCGACGCGGCGGATGCGTATCACGAGGGCTGCGGGCTCGACTGGGCGGACAGCGAGGGGCGCGTGCTGCGCGCGGACTTCCCCGACTGGACCGTCGTGAGCACCTACGTGCCCTCGGGGTCGTCCTCCGAGGAGCGTCAGGCGAAGAAGTTCGCGTTCCTCGAGCACTTCCCCACCTACGCCAAGGAGCTGCTCGCGCTCGATCGACCCGTCGCCATCTGCGGCGACGTCAACATCGCGCACAGCGAGCTCGACATCTGGGCGCCCAAGCGCAACGAGAAGAACTCGGGCTTCCTGCCGGAGGAGCGCGAGTGGCTGACCGGCTTCCTCGACGCGGGCTGGACCGACGTGTTCCGCGCGCAGAACGGCGACGCGCCGGGCCTCTACTCCTGGTGGTCGAACCGTGGTCAGGCGCGCGAGAAGGATCGCGGCTGGCGCCTCGACTACGTGCTCGCCAATCCGGCCTTCACCGAGCGCGTGACGGGCTCCTGGATCGAGAAGGAGGCCGGGCTCTCCGACCACGCGCCGGTGTGGGTCGAGTTCGAGACCGACTGAGCTCGCAAGAATCCGAAGCCGGCGCGAAGGATCCGGAGCTCCCGGGTCACTCAGGTCCCGTACGAACACGCGGGCACCCGCCGCAGCCACTCGACCAGTTGCTCCAAGTCGTCTGTTCACAGAGGCTTGGGGCTCGAATCGCCCTCGGAACCCCACGCCGCGACCGCGGCCGACCGCCTTTCCACGACCGATGCTGAACCACCTCGCACTCGCCGGCTTCGCCGCGCTCTCCGTCTCGCTCACGCCCGCCGCGGAGTTCGAGACCCACGCCCTGCGCTTCGTCCCGAAGGCCGGCGCCAAGCTCGAGACGCGCATGACGAACTCGACCCAGATGGACTCGAACCTCTTCGAGGTCGTGATGGGCGGCCAGAAGGTGCCGTCGCAGTTCCTGCCGCCGCTCGACGTCTCCTACGAAGGCGTGCTCGAGCTCGTCGCCCAGGACACCTACGTCGAGGTCTCCGGCGACGCGCCGACCAAGCTCAAGCGTCATTACGAGACCTTGACCGGCATGGCGATCTGGGACGTCGAGCTCGGCGAGGAGTTCGACGATGCGGCGGGGGACTCGAAGAACGAGTCCGAGCTCCAGGGCGAGGACGTCGAGTTCGTGCGCAGCGAGTCGGGGCCCGGCTACGAGCGCGCGCTGGTCGACTCGGACAAGCGTCCGGCCGGCCTCGATTCGCTGGACGCACGCCTCGACCTGGGCGGCTTCCTGCCCGCGGACGAGGTTGCGGTCGGCGACGTCTGGGAGCTCGACCCGCAGCTGATCGATCGCCTGCTCGCACCAGGAGGTGAGCTGGAGCTCGAGGGCAGCTCCGCCGAGGAGGGCGCCGAGTCGCGCTCGCGTGCGTCGACGGGTGAGCTGAGCGCGCGCCTCGTGAGCGTCGAAGAAGGGCGCGCCTCGATCGAGTTCGAGGGCGAGCATGTGATGACGGAGACCTTCGCGACGACCCTCGAGCGCGTGCCTGTGGCCAACGGCACCGCAACCCAGGTGGACACGTCGACCCTCGACCTGAAGGGCCGGCTCGTCTGGGACCTGCGCGCCGGGCGCGCCGCGTCGCTCACGCTCGAGGCCTCGCTCGACTACGTCCAGCACACGGTTCGCGACGCGGAGCAGGAGGGACCGGCCTACGAGTCGACGCTGGCGTTCGCCGGTGACACGCTCATCGAGGTCGAGATCACGGAGCTCGAGGAGTAGGCGAGAGCTCCGCGGCCGAGAGACGGGTCAGCCCGCGATCGCGAAGTAGAGGGCGGTCCCGCGGTCGAAGCGGATCGTCGCGATCAGCGTCGATCCGTCCTCGCGGACGAGCGGCAGGCGCAGCGTCATCCGCTCCGCGTCCTCGACGCTCCCGGGGAAGAACAGCTGGAGCTTGTCGGACTCGACGAGCGTGACGGGCAGCTCGTAGTCCTCGATCGCCGTCGCGTCGTACCAGCGATAGCCCCACTCCGTCAGGTAGTTCGGCCGCACGGAGGCTGCCTGACCGTCGAACACGAGCTCGATCTCCCGCGGGTCCAGCGTCACCGGGCTCCCGCCTTCGAGCAGCCGCAGCTGGACGTGGATCGACTCCTCGAGCTCGTCGTGCAGCAGCCCGAACAGCGGGACGATCGGGAGGAGCGGCCCGGCCGCCCAGATCGCGCCGCCGCAATCGACGACGCCGACCGAGAGCGCGAGGGCAGGCCCCTCGTCGTCGCTCCGGAGATCGATCAGGCGGTCCTCGCCGCTCCAGCGCCACGGCTTGTTACTGAGCCTGAGCTCGTGGTCGCGCGTCGAGGCCGTCAGCGGCGAGTCGTCGGTCAGGAGAGTGGGGGAGAAGCGCTCCGCCGTGTAGATCGCGGCGCAGCCGGAGAGGAGCAGGGGCGCGAGGCCGAGGAGCGAGGTCTTGAGCATGTCGGGGGCAGCGCGGAGCGAGGGAGAATCGTTCGTGGCGATCGCAGTTCCGTCCCAAGCGGCCGGGAGGGCGCCGCCGTGAACGGGTTCCGGAGGGGCGTGAGGGGACTCGTTCCGCTCTGCGCCCCCGGTGGCGCGGAGCGAGACCGCCTGCCGCGTGGGATCCCGAGCGCCTGGACGGAGCGGCGCGCCTCCAGGACTCACGCGGCTCGGCGAGCGACTCCCTCGAGAGCCCGACGGTCTGCGGCGCCGCGTCAGAAGGGCGGATTCTCGACGAGCTGCTTCAGGGCCGCGGCGGGGAGGTGCAACTCGAAGCGCTGCTCGCCCGCGACGTCCTCGACCTCGATCTCGACCTCGTGGCTCTGCAGCGTCCCGCCGCCGATCGCGCGGTTCTGCAGGCGCTTCTCGAAGTGCCAGCCGATCGTCACCTTGCCAGCGCGCGGCATGCGGAACACGCTCTCGCGCTTCTCGTGGGTGAACCAGCGCGAGCCAACCGGCGTGCCGACGCCGACGCCGTCGACCTTCGGGACCGGGTCGAAGATGTAGGGCGCCGTGGGGATCGGGCCCTCGGTGACGAGGACGAGCCGCACGAGCAGCGCGGGTCGCAGCGCGACCTCGCGCTCGCCGCTGAGCCCCTCCACGAGCACCTCCCGGTAGCTCGCCGGCAGGAGCTGCACGTCCACGGCGGGGGAGAGAGAAGGGATCTCGAGCACGTCGCCGCCCCAGGCCGATGGGGTCCACGCGGCCTCGTCCTCGGAGCCGGTCGGGCGCGTGCGGAAGTTCCCGCGCGCGTCCGCCACGCCATCGGGGCCCGCCGGCTTGATCAGTCGAACGCGATGGACGCTCAGGACGGACGCGAGATCGAACGTCACGAGCGAGCCCTGCTCCGGCAGCGGGACCCCGCGGGCCTCCTCGACGACCTGGCCCTCGTAGCGCAGCACGACGTCGAAGCG
>CAYGST010000382.1:0-5154 GCA_964352415.1 uncultured Planctomycetaceae bacterium
CGCCCGCGACGTCCGAGGCTCGCTGGCGCGTCGAGCTCCAGCAGGAGTACCCGGGCTTCGTCCTGAACGGCTCCGGCAGCGGGATGATCCTCAGCGAGGACGGCTACCTGCTCACGAACCGTCACTACCTGCTGAAGCCGGACGGCTCCATCGCGGACCTGATCGACGTCGAGACCGTCGACAACCGCCACACGATCAGCCGCGTCGTCGGGATGGAGCCGACGCTCAACCTCGCCATCCTAAAGCTCGAGGTCTACGCCGAGACGAACAAGCCGACCTTCCGGCCGCTGAAGTTCGGCAACAGCCACGGCCTGCTCCCCGGGAACATCGTGATCGCGGTCGCCGACCCGTTCGGGCCGGAGAAGTACTTCAGTGCCGGGCTGCTCGCCTCGACGCCGAACCGCGAGTGCTACCAGGAGCAGCTGACCGCGACGTTCCTGCAGGCCGCGATGCGCGTCCACCCGGGGGCCTACGGGGGCATTCTCGTCGATCTGCGCGGTGAGTTCGTCGGCATGCTGACGCCGCGCAACCCGAAGTTCGGCCTCAAGTCGCCCGGGCAGCACCTCGCCATCGAGTTCGCGCTTCCGAGCAACATCATCGCCGGCCTCTACCAGACCATCCTGCGCAACGAGACGTTCGTCTCGCCGTGGCTCGGCTACGCGGTCATGAGCATGCCCGAGCTGCAGAAGGAGCTCGGCACCGAGGCCTTCGTAGCGCTCGATCGGCCGCGCGTGGGCATCTACATCGAGAACGTCTTCGAGCCGAGCGCGGCGCACGCGGCCGGCCTCCAGCGCGGAGACTTCCTGGTCAAGTTCGACGGGCACTACATCGGTTCACCGCTGGACTTCCAGAAGTACCTCTACATGGCCGGCATCGGCAGCACGGTCGAGGTCGAGATGTACCGCGCGGGCGAGACTTTCACGCGCGAGCTGAAGATCGAGGAGCGGCCCACGAATGCGACGACGCGCTAGCCCGTGAGCGACCGTGTCGTCCGTCAGAGCGAGCGCAGGAACGCGAGCAGCGCCTCGCGCTGCTCGCGCGCCAGCGCCAGGTAGGCGTCGCGCGACGCCAGCGCCTCGCCGCCGTGCCACAGCACGGCCTCCTCGAGGGTCCGCGCGCGGCCGTCGTGCAGGTAGCGGGTGTGCCCGTTCACGACCTCGAACAGTCCGATGCCCCAGAGAGGCGGCGTGCGCCACTCGGCGGGGGTCGCCTCCCCGTCGTGCTTCTCGTCGGCGAGCTCCGGTCCGAGGTCGTGCAGCAGGAGGTCGCTGAACGGGTGGATCGTCTGGTTCCTGTAGCCCGATGTGACGGCCTCGTCGCCGGTCGTCCAGGTCGGCGTGTGACAGGCCGCGCAGCCCAGCGCGTCGAACTGGGCGCGTCCCGCGCGAACAGCGGGGGAGCTCGCGTCGCGCTGCGCGGGTACGGCCAGCGTTTGCGAGTAGAACGTGACGCGCTGCAGCTTGCGCTCGTCGAGCTCGGGGCTCCCGCCGCTGACGACCTCGAAGCGCTCTGCTTGCGCTGGGCGCACGACTTCGCGCGGCTGCAGCGGCGAGGTGATGCCGATGTCGTTCACGAAGGCGGCGGCGACCTGCTCCTCGACGGTCGGCTGGGTCGCCTTCCAGCCGAAGCGACCGATCGCGGGCTCTCCGGTGCGCAGGCTGGTGACGCGGTGCGCGCGCCCGGACACGCCGTCGCCGTCGACGTCGTTCGGATCTTCCTGCGCGAGCAGCGCATCGGCGGGGATCGCTTCGAGCAAGCCGAGACCGACCATGTGACCGGCGACCCGCGGTCCGAGGACGGCGTCGTCGCCGAGCGGGCCGTAGGCGAGCTCTTCGAGCACGTACACGGGCTTCGCGAGCTCGTAGGTCGTTCCATCGGCGAAACTGCCGGTGAGGGTCTCGTGCCGGATCCGCACCCGCGCCTCCGGCGCGAGGCCGAGCACGGCGTGGTCCTGGATCTGGCCGCCGTACGCGGGGTGGGGGAGGTCGCCGCCGTCCGCGCGCACGCCGATGCGAATGAGCAGGCCGGGCTCCTCGACGAGGCCCGAGTCGGGCGGCGCGCCGCGGCCGTCGCGCAGGTGGCAGCTGCTGCACGAGCGCGCGTTGAACAGCGGACCGAGGCCGTCCCGCGCCGACGCGCTCGCGGGAGCGGTCACCCAGTTGTCCTTGAAGAAGGCGTTCCCGACCGAGAACGCGCGCCGCTCCATGCGGTCGAGCGTCGGCGATGGGTAGCTGAAGGCGTTGATGCCGTCGTCGGCGGTCGTCGCGGCTCCGCCGAGGCGGCCGGCCTCGAGGTCGTCCGCCTCGGAGTGGAGCGCGCAGGCAACAAGCGCGAGCGCGAGCAGTAGCGTCGAGTTCGACACGCTCAGCCCCCCGGCTGCAGGGCGATGTCGTGGCCGAGCACGAGGCCCAGCGTCGCGAGCGTGCGCGCCTGGTCCTCGAGGGCGATGAGCGCGGCGAGGACGGCCTGGCGCTGCGGCTCGTCGTCCGCGCCGCGGATGGCCTGATCGAACGGCACGGGGATCGCCGCGATCGCCGCGAGGCCGGCCTCGAGCTCGCGCTCGAGCTGCGCCGCGAGCTTCCCGTTCACGTGCCTCGCCACGTCGGCGACGCCGATCCGTCCGGGGTCCTCGCCGCCGCGGAAGACGGCCAGGATGCCCTCCTGGTCGGCGAGGAAGTCGACGTGCGTGTTGTCGCTGAAGCAGCTGTGCTCCTCTTCCTGGTCCTGCGTCTCGTAGGCGACCGCGAGCCGCTCGCCGCTCATCTCGAAGCCGGAGAGGATCGTCATGCCGGCGAGGACCTTGCGGAAGCTCGCCTCCGCCGGCGCGGAGAGGAACGCCGCGCGGAAGTTGTCCTCGATCTCCGGCTCCCAGGCGGCGGTGAGTCGCTCGTGGTGCTCGACGAGCAGCGCGCTGCACACGAGCAGGTACTCGCCGCGCCGCTTCGCGCTGGCCGCCTCGCCGGCGACGAAGTCGGTCCAGGGGCGCGCGCCCGGTCCGTCGTCGCTCTCGTCCTGGCCCCACAGCAGGAACTCGACCGCGTGCCAGCCGATCGAGATGTTCGCCTCGCCGCCGCGTTCGTTGAGCAGCTCCAGCACGGTCGCGGAGAGGTTCGGGAACTGCTCGCGATCGCCGACGATCCCGCCGCCGGGGCCGCCGTCGATGTAGGTCTCGTCGAGCGGCCACGCGTTCAGGAAGGTCTCGACGCCGGTCGTCGGGTTGTCGATCGGCCCGTTGTAGAAGCGCAGCACCTCCGTCTTGCCGTACTCCCGGCGCGCGGCGAGCCACGCCGCGCGCGCCGCCTCGAGCCGCTCCGCGCCGGGATCGGCGACGAATGCGCGCGTCGCCTCATCGAGCTCCACGGCGAGCTCCTCGCAGGTGCGGTAGATCCGATGGGCGTAGTCGGCGTAGCTCGCCACCGCGGCGGCTTGGAGCCGCAGGAGCTCCGGATCGACCTCCGTGACGTAGCCGACCGCCTCGACGCGCACCGCCTCCTGTCCTTCGAGGATGCGGGCCAATGGAGTGGCGAACGGAAGCGAGCTGAGCGCGAGCAGAGCAGAGAGTCGCAGCATCGTGAACGGCGGTTCGGACGCCTTCGGGCGTCGTGAGTCGTGCGGTGGCGCGCCCGCATCGTGAAGCGCTAGCGGGTCGAGGCTGCGCAGACTGCGCCCGTGGTGTGAAGAGGTCCTGAGCACTGCGGTTTTCACCGCGCGTTCACGGACCGGCCCGCAGCGGTTGGATCCGCTGCGGGCCGGTCGATCGCGAGCGAGGTCCTGACGCGTCGTTCGGTAGCGGCGGGTCAGGGGTTTCCGTTCAGGGTCGTCACGACCATCGACACCGTCGTCTCGTTGCCCGCCGCGTCCCACGCCGTGACCTCGATCACGTAGTCGCCGTCGGGAAGGATGGCCGTCTCCCAGGCGAGCGCCTGGTCGGAGGCTTCGTAGGAGGAGTTGCCGTCGGAGTTCGTGAGCACGTGATAGAAGTCGCGCGCGCCGTAGTCGCCGTCCGTGTCGCAGGTGCCGTCCTCCTTGTAGAGGAGCCCGACGAGGAACGGGTCGATGGGGCCGCCCTGGTACGTGTCGAGCGCCATCTCGAAGCGCACCGCGAGCCGGTCTTCCACGAGCGGCTGACCGGGCTGTCCGACCGGCCAGATCGAGTAGCGCAGCTCTTGCACGGAGCACTTCCAGGACGATTGCACGGTGTCGCTGACCCGGGCGATGATGTCGACGGCGCCGTCGAGCGCCGCGGGGTCGAGGTAGTTCGACGTCTCGTTGCGGCAGAAGGCGAAGAGGTCCGGTCCGACGGCGTTCTCGAAGAGCGGGTCCGTCCCGTCCACCTGCGGGACCATCTCGGGCTGCGGGTTGTCCGTGCACAGCCAGCTGCCGCTCCACTGGGCGCCCGTGTCCTGGATGCGCGCGAAGTGACAGTGCGTGAAGTCCGCGATCGGCCAGGGTACGAGGTCGCCGAGGTATTGGCCCTGGGTGATCACGTCGCCAACGCTCACCGTGATCGTCGGCAGGTCGACGTGAGCGTAGAGGTAGCCCTTCGTCATGTCGGAGCGGGAGGGGTCGTGCCCGAGGACGGGCGGTGTGCGAGCTCCAGCAGAGGGCATCACGAAGGAAGGATGGACCGGCAAGTGGGCAAAAAGTGCGGCAGCGTGGCGAGTCATGCGGGTCCGAAGGAGGGCGTCGCCAGTGCCGCCGGACCCCTCTGGAGTGCCGCCGCGGCCAGGGGGCTCCTGGGTCGGGACCGAGCGCTCTCGATTTCCTGGCGAGCGAGTACGCTCATCGGAGGCGGCAACCGGGCTCCCTGAAGCGCGCGTGAGCGCTCGGCATGGGGCTTGCGCGAACGCAGAGCCTACCGCCCGCGACCCGCCACACCGACCGAGGGCCGCGGACCCTTCGCGACACCCTGACCCCGCGATCGAACCAACATGCACACGCTCTTTCTCCCCGCGGCCGCGACGCTGCTCGCCGCCTCCTTCGTCTCATCCGCGCCGACACCGGCGGGGGACCGCATCGTTCGCAGCGGCGAGACCGTCGTCTACGACACGAGCAACGGAACGCTGCACCTCGACTCGCTCACCATCGAAGCGGGCGGCGAGCTACGCGCCGTCGGACCGCTCCCGCTGCGCATCGAAGCGCGTGAGATTCGCA
>CAYGST010000383.1:0-4575 GCA_964352415.1 uncultured Planctomycetaceae bacterium
GGGCGATGGGCGACATCGCCAGCCGGCGTTTTTCAATCAGGTTCCGAGCGGGGGGAGGGGCTCAGCGGGCGCCGACCTTCGTGGTCGCCTGGGCGGCCTCGAACGTGTCGAGCTGCGCCTTGACCTCGGCTTCGCGACCCGTGCCCTGCACGCGCTTCCAGGCCTTGCGCTCCAGCTGGATCGCCTCGTCGACGTCGCCGCAGCGGAACTCCGCCAGGGCCAGCGTGTCGAGATACATCCAGTTGTCGTACTCGGAGAGCGCGTTGCAGCGACGCGATAGCTTGCGCGCGGCCTCGTCGAACTCGCCGCGATAGCGCTCCTCGGTCAGCAGGTTCCAGGCGAGGTCGTTGAGCGCGTTCGCGTCGTCCTTCAGGACTTCAGCGAGCGGCTGCAGGGCAGCGAGGGCGGCGTCCCGATCGCGACCGCTGACCGCCGCCTCGAAGGATGCGCGCGGGTCGTTCGCCTGCGCCGCGTGAGCGTGAGGGGCGCGTGCCGCGACCTGCGCCTGGCGGGTCTGGAAGCCTCCGTCGCCGCGCTGCTCACCCAGGACCTGAGCGAGCAGCGGAGCGACGTTCGGCAGGTGGTGGACCTGCGCCTTGAGCCCCAGCTCGGTCGAGGTCTGGCGGATGCCCACGGCGACGATGGTGTCCTGCAGCACCGCGGCGACCTGTTCCATCTCCTCCTGTTCGGAGCGCGGCGCGAAGCCCATGGCCAGGCGTGCGCAGCGCGACGGGCTGGCGACGAGCGCCAGGTTCGTGCCCTCGCCGAGACCCTCCAGGCTGCCGCGCATCAGGTCGTCGCGGGCGATCGTGCGCCCCGCGGCGCGGGCGGCGAAGGTCCGCTCGAGCGCGGCGCGACTCGGCGTGACGAGCAGCTCGTGGTCGCCCACGTGCAGGAAGACGGGGACGCCCTCCATGACGTACTGCTCGACCGGGTGCCCCGCGACCTGCAGGCGCTTCGGCTCCATCGTGCCAGCGCCGGTGGACTGGCTCGCGAGTCCCAGCACGAACTCCCACAGCGCGCGCGAGCGGCTCACGTCGTTGACGTGCAGGCTCGCGACGATGTCGGGCAGCGGGCCGGACTTGCCGCCATCGACGGGCGGCAGGCCATAGACCGTCACGTCGACCAGGTTGGCGAACAGCTCGCGGCCGAAGTCGAGGCCCGAGACGATCGGGCGCTCCGCTCCGCCCGTCGGCGCGGCGACGGGGCCGGGTTCGTTCATGGCCGCGGCGAACACGAAGGCGGCGCCCGCGGGGACGTGCGCGATGTGCTCGGCCTGCAGCGCGGGCAGTCGTAGCAGGTTGAACGCGAGGTTCTGGTGTCCCTCTTCGAGCTCGAGTCCGAGCTCCAGGCCGAGGCCGCGTTCGTCGACGCCCACCCGGCCGCTCAGGCCGACGAGGCTCTCGACATCGAAGAACGCCATCGCCATGGCGAGCTCGGGGTCGCGGCTGGCTTCCTGCTCGAGGATGCCGCGCAGCATCGGCATGACGGGCTCGGCCGCCACGTGGAAGAACAGCAGGTCGTCACCGCGCAGGCCGGCGCCGGTGGTCTCCGCGAGCGAGTCGGCGAAGGAGTCCGCGGCCTGGCCGCGCAGGCGCCTGACCACGCCCTCGATCGAGGCGCGGTCGAGGCCGGCGACGACGAGGCGTCGCGTGATCGTGACGTAGGCCTGGCCCTCGATGCGATAGGTCGGCGCGCCGGCGATGGCGTCGACGGGCTCGGCGGCGTTGCCGAGGCCGGTCTCGATCAGGCCGCGCAACGCATCCTGATCGCCGGGGTGCAGCACCAGCACGCCCTCGGGCGGGCCGCCCTGGGGGTCGAGGTGCGTGATCGCGAGTGCGGCGCCGCGCATGCCGAGGGCGGCGTCCATCAGCTTCGGGCTGAGGCCGAGTCCGGGCACGCCATCCTTCCGTCCTGAGAGCCCGAGCTGTTCGGTGAGCGTTCGCAGCTGGTCGCCGGGTCGGTTGAGCTCGACGTAGACGATCGTGTCGGCGGGCATCAGGTGCGTGAAGTCCGAGGTGCGCAGGTCCTCGCGGATCTCCTCGGCGGCGCTGCGCGCCCGCGCACTCAGCTCACCGCCGCGGCTCGCGACGGACTCGTACAGCTCGAGCGCGCGCTCGAGCTCACCGGTTTCGTGGTGGAAGTAATAGGCCTGGAAGAACGCGTCCTCGCCGGATTGGGGTCCGGCGAGGGACGTCAGGAGCAGAGTGGCCGCGGTCAGGCCGGTGGCGAGGGTGAGGCCGCGTAGGCGGGGTCGCATGTTCGTTGTCCTCCGTGGACGCTGGGTGAGTGTCGGGCGCGGCACGCTGGGGGCGAGGCGCCCCTGCTGCGGGTTCACGGCGCGCGTATTTGTCAACCCGAGTGAATTCCGGTCTATCGAGCGCCTCCCACGATGCCTCTGACGGTCCTGCGGACGGGTTCTCGACCCGGACCCTCGCGGGTCGGCGCTCCGTGGTTCAGACTGACGTACGCAGGAGACCTCCGTTCGGTTCCCGACTTCGACGACCCCATGAACATTCGAACTACGATCTCACGTGCCCTGACAGGCGCGCTGCTGCTGCTCGGTACGAGCGTGGTCAGCCAGGCGAACGAGTCCCAGGACGTGCCGCCCGTCAAGGAGCCGACGGAGTCCACGACCGCTTTCGAGCGCTTCGACGTGAACGGGGACGGCGTCCTCTCCGAGCAGGAGAAGGAGGCCGCGATGGCTTCGATCCGAGAGGCCCGTAAGCGTCGCCCCGCGGCGCGGCGCGGAGATGCGGCGAAGAAGGATGCCGAGCCGGCAGCCGGCGAGGGCAGCTCTGCAGCCCCCGGTACGAAGGCGCCGGCTGGCGCTGGAGAGAAGACGAGTGCGCCGAAGCCGGCCCAGCGACCCGCGCCGAAGAAGAACGCCGCGGGAGATCCCGGTGTGGAGAGGCTCGGCGCTGGCGACAGCAAGGCGGCCCGTCCCGACGGGCGCAAGCCGCAAGCGCCGACAGCGGCGGAGCGCTCCAAGGCGGCGGCCGAGTCGGCGGCCCAGCTGCGCGCGCTCGCGCTGGAGCAGGCCAAGCGTGAGCTCGAGGAGGAGCAGGCTCGCCTGGAAGCCATCCAGCTCGAGCGACGCGCAGCGGTGCAGCGCGTCGTCCAGGACCACCGCGACCAGTCGAGCGCGCTGCGCGAACGGGTGCGGGAGTACTCTTCGACCCGCGAGGTGATCCTGGGCGAGGACATGGCTTACCGCTTCATGTCGCGCTTCAAGTCGAAGCCGATGAAGGCGCCCAACCGGAGCTTCAAGCCGGTCAACCGACAGGGCGTGACGCGCGGCAAGAAGCGCGGCAGCGCGTACTACAACAACAAGATCAAGCAGGGTCTTCGTGGTCGCGGTGGACGCGGCGGACGCCGTGGCAACGGCAACGGCAACGGCAACGGGAACTTCTAGCCGCTCCGGAGTGCTGCGCTCCGATCGCCTGCTGGCTCTCGGCCTGACGTCCGTGGGCGCGCTCGGATTCCTCGGTGGAGGGCCGTGGCTCGGAGCCTGGATCTGGCTCGCCCTCTGGGCGCCCGGCGCCGGATGGATGGCTGTCTGGCGCGGGAGTTCGGCCTGGGTCCTCGCGCCCCCCGCTGTCTGGGGCGTGGCGCTCGCGCTGCTGGCGCGAGGGCTGCCTGCGCCTCTCGTCGGTGTCCTTGCCGTGACCGCGCTCTACGCGACCGGGGCAGCGCTGGGCGTGATGGCTGCGTCGCTCGGACGCCGCGCGCGCGGGGCGCAGGCGGAGGCTGGGGCCGGTCTCCTGCTGCTACTGACCGCCGGCTTGACGGCGCTGCCCGCGCTCGGCGGCGCCGCCCTGCGCCCGCTGACCCCGGAGCGCGTCGCGCTGCTGCTCGAGCTCTCGCCCGTGGTGTGGGTGTGCGAATCGGCGGGCCTCGACTGGATGCGCCACGCCTCCGTGTACGAGGTTGCCGGTGCCGGGGACCTCGGTCCCGATCTGCGGGCCGCGCACACGGGTGCCGGGGGTCCCGCCCTCGTGCTGGTCGGAGCGCTGGTGATCGGACTCACCCTCGGGCGGCGCCGGGACCGGGCGCAAGCGCCCTGATCGTCGCCAGGGCGCCAGGGACCGGCGGTGGCGGTGGCGGGTCGCAAGGCCCCGAATCGCATCGGAACGGTCGTGGGCGCTTGCAGGGGCCTGGCGCGGTGTGGTCCGATGACCAGGCCTCGTTCCCGCACGACCCCAGGACCGATTCCATGGCCCGCAAGAAGTACTTCTGCACGTTTCCCCAGGCGTTGATCTCCGAGCCGATCATCAGCCACACGCTCGGCGAGAAGTTCGAGGTCATCCCGAACATCCGCGCGGCGAGCATCAGCGACACGATGGCCCTCGTGGCCGTCGAGATCGAAGGGGAGATCCCGGCCATCGAGGAGTCGGTGACGTACCTGCGCGAGCGCGGCGTCAAGGTGGAGGAGATGAGCGACTCCGAGGAGCTGCCCGGCTCGTGATCGCGATGGAGCGCGCGACTGCCGAGGCCGTGGCGCGCCCGTGGATCTTGACCGGGCGCCCGCAGCTCCGCGCAGGTCTCCTGCTTGGGCTCGCTTGGATGTCGGCC
>CAYGST010000383.1:4585-5152 GCA_964352415.1 uncultured Planctomycetaceae bacterium
GCCTGCAGCGCACCCGCCGAGCGCGAGAGCTTCGCACCGGCGCGCATTCAACGTGGCGCCGTGGTGTCCGAGCACCCGCTCGCTACGGCCGCGGGCGTCGCCGTGCTCGAGCTGGGCGGAAACGCCGCCGACGCCGCCGTGGCGACAGCCCTCGCGCTGGCGGTCGTCTACGCGCAGGCGGGCAACCTCGGCGGCGGCGGCTTCGCGCTCTGGGCGAGCTACGGCGAGGATCCAGTCGCGCTCGACTTCCGCGAGGTGGCTCCGCGGCGCTCGCGGCCCGAGCTCTACTTCGACGACGAGGGCGAGTTCGTCGATGCCCGTTCGATCACGGGCCCGCTCGCCGTCGGCGTTCCCGGCAGCCCCGCGGGGCTCTATCGGCTGTACGAGGAGCGCGGCTCCGGGCTGGTGAGCTGGGAGCGCCTGGTCGCTCCGGCGATCGCGCTGGCGCGGGATGGCTTCGAGGTCGATCCGTGGCTGGAGCGCACGCTCGGGAGTCCCAGCATCGCGGGGCGCATGAACGTCGCGGCGCGGGAGCGGTTCTATCCGCTCGGATCGCCGCTGCGCGCG
>CAYGST010000384.1:0-5137 GCA_964352415.1 uncultured Planctomycetaceae bacterium
GAGTTGCGACCCTCTCCCAGTTCGTTGGCAGGTCCGTACCCGCTCCTGCGCGGGGGCTTGTGGAGACCGCGCCTCGCCACTCGGTGAGTGGCCCACCGGGGCCGTGGTGTCTCCCACGGCACCCCGAATCCACGGACCACGATCCATGCAACGCGCCCTCGTCGCCGGCTACGGCCTCCTCGCCTACGCCCTGTTCTTCGCCAGCTTCCTCTACCTCATCGCCTTCCTCGCCAACGTCTTCGTGCCGGTGTCGATCGACGTCGGACCGGAAGCGCCGACAGCGCTCGCGCTCGTCGGCAACGTCGGCCTGGTCCTCCTGTTCGGCCTG
This sequence comes from uncultured Planctomycetaceae bacterium, assembly GCA_964352415.1. Lineage (GTDB taxonomy): Bacteria > Planctomycetota > UBA1135 > UBA1135 > JABACD01. The sequence continues at coordinate 329 of CAYGST010000384.1, forward strand.
CAGCACAGCGTGATGGCCCGCCCCGCGTTCAAGCGCGCGTGGGAGAGCGTCGTGCCCGAGCCGATGGAGCGCAGCACCTACGTGCTCGCGACCACCGTCGTTCTCGTCGCCCTGATGGCGCTCTGGCGGCCAATGCCGGGCGTGGTCTGGGACCTGGCGGGGACGCCTTGGGAGCTCGTCGGCTGGGGCGTGTTCGCGTTCGGGTGGCTGTTCCTCCTCGCCTCGACCTTCCTCGTGAACCACTTCGACCTGTTCGGTCTCCGCCAGGTCGCGCTCTTCGCGATGAAGCGCGAGCCATCGGAGCTGCAATTCACGACGCGCTTCTTCTACAGGTTCGTCCGCCACCCGATCTACCTCGGCTGGATGATCGCGATGTGGGCGACGCCGACGATGACGGTCGGACACCTCGTCTTCGCGCTGTCCTTCACGCTCTACCTGATCGTCGCCGTGCCGCTCGAGGAGCGCGACCTCGTGGCGCTCCACGGCGATCGCTACCGCGACTACCAGCGCAGCGTGCCTGCAGTCCTGCCGCGTCTGACCCCCGCGACGACCGAGCCGGCGCGCCGCGCCTCGGTCTGAGACTCGAGACCGGACCGAACGCGAGCGACCCGCGCCCACTCATCGAGTGGACGCGGGTCGGCGTGTCCGGGCCGCACGGGCTCCGATGTCGTCGGACTCCGCGCCCTACTGCCAGACCACCTCGAGTCCGTTGCTCAAGTTGAAGCCCTGGCTGCACGGGCCGACGTTGGGGTCCCGATACCAGAACTGGTAGTAGCGTGCGTCGCCCGGGAAGATTGGACTCTGCGTCGAGATCGGGTTCGAGGTCGTCCCCGCGCCGGCAGCGTCGACCTGGACGACCTCGAGCCTCGTGACGTGGCCGCTCACGCAGCGCAGACCATCGCCGAACAGTCCTCCGACGCCGCCGTTCACCTGCATCGTTCCCTGGTAGAAGACGCCCACGTGATTCGACGGTACCTGACGGACGTCGAGGACGAACGTGTCCGTACCGAGCTCCGCGAAGCCGCTGGCGTTGAGGATCGCCCCCGCGCCGGATGAGTTCCGGCAGCCCTCCCCCGCGGCCGACTGATTCCCGCAGGGACAGACGATCTGCACGCCGTCCCCGAAGCAGAACGAGTTCAGCGGTGGTCCGAGCTCGAAGCTGAGGTCGTCGAAGACCCAGTAGGTCGAGGCGCCCAGGCTCGAGATCGTGACCTCGTCGAAGTTGAACAAGCCCTCGAAGGTCAGCTCCGCGTAGGCCCCAGCCAGGGACTGAACGGTGTTCGAGCCGATGTTCTGCCCTTCGCGAAAGGCATCGACCCGGAAGTCCCCCGGGAGAACGCCACCGGAGACCCAGAGCGAGAAAGTGGAGGCCGCCGGTTCGAAGCGCATCGACTCGGGCCCGCTCGGCGTCCCGCTCTGACTGGTCGCGCTCGTGTTGAAGGCCAGGAACTGCACGCCGCTGCGCGCGTTCACGCCGAAGTTGCCGCACTGATCCAGGATGCAACCACCCGTTCCGAGCGCTGGACCGGAGAAGGTGACCCCGCGATTCAGGTACTCGTCGGTCAGCTCGACCGTGCCATTGAAGTTGCAGGGAGCGCTGAACTGATCGAAGTCGATCTGAACGACCTGCGAGAAGCCAGTCGCGGCGAGCGCGAGCGGCGTGGCGAGCAGCGCGAGACGAGCGAGTTGGGATGAGCCCATGGAACGGTCCTCCTGACGAGCAAGGGATTGGTTCGCTGGCGGCGACGGTACGCGTTCGAAGCTACCACCGATCGGCTCGGTGCACACCCCGGAGTCCTGACCCCGAACGAGACGCGGCCCGCAGCAGCTCTGAAGCCGCTGCGGGCCGCGCCCCCGAGGAAGCGACTACTGCCAGGTGACCTGAACGGCGTTCGTCAGGTTGAAGCCCTGGCCGCACGGCCCGGCTCCGGGATCGCGGTACCAGAACTGATAGGTCCGGATGTCGCCCGGCGCGACGGTCGTGAGGGAGCTCACCGATTGCGGCAGCACCGCGGCGCCGCTTGCATCCGTCACGACCGTGGCCAGTCGCGTCACCTGTCCACCCGCGCAGCGGAGGCCGTCACCGAACAGGGAGCCGACGCCGCCGTTCACGTCCTGGGTCCCCTGGAAGAACAGGCCGGGTCGGTTCGCCGGCGCCTGGCTCACGCCGAGCCCGAAGGTGTCCGCCGCGACGATGGAGTTGCCGTCGCCGCCGAGGAGCGCGCCCACGCCCGTCGAGTTCGCGCAGCCCTCGCCAGCGCCGCCCGTATTTCCGCACGGGCACACCGCACCGCTGCCGTCACCGAAGCAGAGGCTGTTGAGCGGAGTACCGAGCTCGAGCGTCAGATCGTCCAGCACCCAGTGGGCGTCCGTACCGATCTCGTCGACCTCGAACGAGTCGAAGCCGGAGGCGTCGCTGAGCTGGAGCTCGCCCCAGGTCCCGGCCTGGACGAGCACCGTGGTCGGCGGACCGACGGGGACTCCCTGCGCGAAGGCGGTGAGGGAGAACGTCGTGGTCGCGCCTCCACCCGCCACCCAGACCGAAACGCTGCGCGCGCTCTCCGCGGTCAAGGTGATTCGTTCGGGGCCGTTCGCCGTGCCCGTCTGACTCGACGCGGAGTCGTTGAACGCGAGGAACTGCGTGCCGCTGCGTGCGTTCACGCCGAAGTTGCCGCCCTGATCGAGGACCGCCCCGCCTTCGCCGAAAGCCGGCCCGCTGAAGAGGAGACCGTCCGAGGCGTACTCGTTCGTCAAGGCGGGAACGCTGCTGAAGCCGGTGCTGACCGGCTGGTTGTCGAAGTCGATGACGAGTGTGTCGGCGTGGGAAGCCGAGGCGAGCGCCATGCAGCCGAGGGCTGTGAGCAGGATGAAGGGCTTCATGCGAGTCTGGGGTCGTGGTCTCGAAGCGGGCGTGTGAGCGACGCTTCAACCCTAGCACGCGCCCCCGGATCCGGGGCTCCGACCTACTCCAGCTCGAGCCGAGGGCGCCCCTCCGCGCTCTCAGGGTTCGAGGCCACGAACGCCGTGATCGCGTTCGTGAACTCCGGGATGTCGACGCCCATGTAGTCGGGGCCGACGAGCCGCACGACGCCGAGCAGGCGACCGATGCCCTGGTCCGTCAGCTTCTCCACGCCCCGTGGCTGCTTCATGGTGATCTTCAGGCAACCCGCCGCGCACTGGATCAGGCCCTGGATGAACTCGGCCTGCACGGGGTCGTGCTTCGACACGTGCCAGAGCCCTTCCCAGGCCTCGTGCGCCTCCCACAGGTAGCCGTGGTTGTAGCAGTCGGCGCCGTAGAGGTAGTCCGGCGAGTCGCGCCAGTCCTCGGGCGCGACGCTCGGCACCGGCGGCTCGGGTTCGGTGCTGTAGCTGTGTCCGCGCGGGTCCCGCGTCGGGTGCGGGTGCTCGCCGGGGACGAAGGCGTAGGACGGGAACGGGTGGTCGGTGTAGCGCGGGATCTCCATGGGTAGCGCCCATCGTAGGTACGCCCGCGAAGAGCCGGTTCAATCGCGCCAATAAACGCCCGTGAAGAGGCTCGTCTTGCAGATGCGATCCTGCGCTTCGCCATCTTCGTCTCGGTACAGCACGCGGTAGTGCCGCTCGCCCTTCTCGAAGAACCAGCCGGACGCGAAGGGCTCCCAGTGGACCTCGACCCGTTGCCAGCCGCGCTCGTTCGCGGCCTCGACAACTCGCCGCTTGTCGACGAAGTGCATCCAGACGCGCACCGTGCCCATGAGCAGAATGATGAGTGAGATGGGTCCAGCTTCCATGTCGGTATCGACCTCCGTCACACGATCGGGCCACGCGAGGGCAGACCCAGCGACCCGCCCCACGCCACGGCATTCTGCCCCGGGCGCTCACTCTTCCTCGAACAGCTCCATCACCCTCTGCAGCGGACGCCCGATCGCCGCGGCCCCGCCGTGCACGACGATCGGGCGCTCGATCAGGATCGGCGCCGCCGTCATCGCCGCATAGTGCTCGACGTCGCTCGAGTTCATCGACAGCCCGGCCGTCGCGTACTCGCCCTGGCCGCTGCGCACCCACTCCCGCGCGGGCTCCCCGAGCAGCTCGCGCAGCTCGGCCAGCTCCGCGGTCGAGAGCGGATCCGCGAGGTAGAGCCGCTCGGTGAACGGATGTCCCGCCTCCTCGAGCCACGCCTTCGCGGCGCGGCTCTTCGAGCAGTTCGGGTTGTGCAGCAGCAGGGTCTCGTGGTCGGTGAGGCTCACGGCAGGTCGTAGGTCGGCTTGGGGTCGTGGGGAACGAGCGCGGCGCGCACGGGGGAGGCGTCGGCGCCCTCGAGCCTGAGCGGCAGCGCGATCAGCGTGTAGCGGCCCGGCTCGACGTGCGCGAGGACCAGCGTCTCGAGGATCGCGAGGTCGCGCGTGAACAGCACCTGGTGCGCCTCGAGCTCCTTGCTCGCGAAGAGATCCGCCGACGGCGTGTCGATGCCGACGAGGCGCACGCCGCGGTCGGCGAGGTGCTCGAGCAGCGCCGGCGAGAAGGCGGCGAAGTCCTCGTTGAAGTGCTCGGGGTCGGGGAAGGTGCCCGTCTTGAACAGCACGCGCTCCGAGCTGGGCTCGTACGGCAGGTCGGAAGGCTGGATGCGCGCGCCGCGCGCGACGTCGACCGCCATCACCTCGCAGTCGCCGTAGTAGCGGTCGAGTTCGCGCTGCTCCACGCCGACCCCGTCCGCGTGGTAGTGACTCGTCGAGTCCGCGTGCGCGCCGACGTGGACCGTCGTGCGGATCTCGCCGAGGTCGATGTTCGCGCCGTCCGCGATGCGCGCGTTCGCCGTGTAGCCGAACGGCG
>CAYGST010000385.1:0-5129 GCA_964352415.1 uncultured Planctomycetaceae bacterium
GACGGCGCGATCCACGCCGCGGACTCCAGCTGGAACTGCCCGCCGCTGCGGCGGTCGTGAGGTGCACCCACGAAGTCGGCGGCGCTCTGCAGGGCCAGCTCGTAGCCCCCGAACAGCTCGTCCGCGCCCTCGCCGCTGATCGCAACCACCTGGCCCGCCTTCCGGAGCCCCCGCGCGATCGAGTAGATCGCCACCTCGTTCGGCGTCGACAGCGGCAGACCGTTCTCTTCGATCATCCACGCCCAGTCCTTCGTGAAGCCCTGGCGCGTGACGTGCACCTCGTGGTGATCCGTGCCGAGTTCCGCTGCTACGGAGCGCGCGAACCCGAGGTCCGACTCCTCGCCGTCCGGAACGGGGCCGCCCGCGCACCAGGTCTGCAGGTCGCGACCCTCGTCCTTGACGAGGCGGCAGAGAATCGTCGAGTCGAGCCCGCCGGAGAGCAGGCTGCAGATCGGGACGTCCGAGCGCAGGTGGCGGTGGAGGGAGTCCTCGAGGGCCTCGCGCACGCTGGACTCGGAGCGCTCGTAGGGAGCGTGGCCCTCCACCCGGGCGGGCTGCACGAACTCCGCGAGGGCGAGGCGTCCATTCGTCGCGTCGTACTCGATGCGCTCGCCCGGCCGCACGGCCTGCACGCCGTGGAAGAGCGTGCGGCTGCCGAGCACGCTGCGCAGGGTGGTCAGGTACGCGCTCGCCATGCCGAGGTCCGGCAGCGGATCGATGCCCGGGTGACGCAGGATGGCGCCCGGCTCGCTGGCGAAGGTCAGCTCGCCCTCGGGCGCGCGGCCCGCGTTGCCCGGGGCGACGTGGTAGTAGAGCGGCTTCAGTCCGAGCGGGTCGCGCGCGAGGTGCAGCACGTGCTCGTGCGTGTCGTAGACGCCGATCGCGAACATGCCGCGCAGCTTTTCGAAGGCCGCCGGGCCCCAGGTGGCGAAGGCGAACAGCACGGTCTCCGTGTCGCAGTCGCTGCGGAAACCGCCGGGCACGGCGCCGAGCGCCAGCAGCTCCGCGCGCAGCTCCGCGTCGTTGTACAGCTCGCCGTTGTAGACGAGGTGGAAGCGGCCATCGGGGGTCGTCATCGGCTGACGGCCGGCGCTCGACGTGTCGAGCACGGCGAGCCGCCGGTGGCCGAACGCGACGTTCTCGCGCACGAGCAGGCCCGCGCCGTCCGGCCCGCGCCGCTCCATCGTGTCGCGCATCGACACGAGGTCGCGCTCCGCCGGCGAAGGCCGCCGTCCGCGCCTCGCGATCACACCCAAGATCCCGCACATGACCGGTGTATCGGGCAGCCGCGGAGGCCCAGGCGAGCCCGATCGGAGGATCGGAACTCGTTCTGTCTCCAATCGGGGATAGGGCGCTGGCGCGCTTCGAACGCCGCTAGGATGTCGCGATGAGCAAGCCCGAGACCACCCGCGAGATCGAGGCGAAGCTGATCTTGGTCGGCGTCGAGGGGCGCGCCGCGTTCGAGGAAGCGGCTCGCGCCCACGACCTCGCCATGGAGGCCGTCGCAGGGGCGGAGCCCTCGCGTCGCTCGCTCTGCCGGCTCGAGCTGCACGACCGCTACTTCGACCTCGACGGCGACTCCTTGCGGGAGCGTGATTCGGGCCTGCGGCTCCGCGACGGCGGCGGTCCCACACTCCTGACCTTCAAGGGCCCGGCCGACGTCCGCGACCTGGGGCTCGTCGATCGGCTCGAGCTCGAAGGCGAGTGGTCGCAGAACATCCTGGTCCGCATCCTCGACCACCTGGCCACGGTCGGAGTCCACCTGCCGCCCGCGGTGCCCTTCGACGAGCCCGAGGCGACGCTCGTGCGTCTCGGGTTCCGCCACGTCCACTCCCGCAGGACCGTGCGTCGTGAGGCCCTTCTGCGTGACAGCGCGCCGGGCTTGCGCGAGCTCATGCACGAAGGCGACGCGAGCGGGGCGCCCAACGTCGTCGTCGCCCTCGACGAGGTCCACTACCAGACCAGTGCACGGAGCGTCGTGCACCGTGAGGTCGAGTTCGAGGCCCGCGATTCCAATGCGGCCGCTTCGCTATCGAACCTCCGGGAGTGCCTCTACCTTCGAATGCAACGGCAGGGCGACGCGGAGCGACGTGAATCCTTTTCGGTCATGACGTCCCGGTTCCTGCGTGTAGGCCCGATTCGCCCCTGGAAGTGGAGCAAGACGGCGCTCGGTGCGGAGCTCGAGCGGCTGGAGCAAGAGGGACAGCTCGAGGTGCTGGTCGAGGGCGATGCGCTGACCTCCGAAGGCTACGTCGAGGTCGACAGGCGCCTCTCTCGCTCCTCGCCGGCGTCGCGCAGGCGCTGGAAGAGGCGTAGCTGAGCGCCGACGCGGACGCTGCGCCGATGCGCCCCCGCCGTCCTTCCCGTGCGAGTCGGACTCAGGATCCGAGGCTGCGCAGGAACGTCCGCGCCTTGCGCACGATGCGCCGGCCGAGCGGCTCCGGCGCGCCTTCGAGCCGCAGCCTGCCGGTGAGGCCCTGCAGCGTGCGCGCCTCCATCGGCTCGTCGAGGCGCACCTCGATCTCGAACTGGCTGCGCGTCGTCTTGCCCGTCCCGGGCTGCACCGCGTAGTCCGCGGGGTCGAGGAAGCCGGCGAAGGCGTGGTCGAACTCGTGCCGCCCGGCGGGGGCGAGGCGCGTCACGTGGCCGACGACGAGGCGGCCGGGCAGCGCGTGCGAGCGGAACTCGACGCGCGCGCCGGGCTCGGGGCGCGTCGCCGCGAGCTCCTCCTCGGACAGCAGGGCGCGGACGACGGTCGGACCACCGACCACCGTGCCGAGCGGCTCGCCCGAGCGGACGTAGCGGCCGAGCTCGTCGTCGCCGAGGCGGCTCGTGAGGTGTCCTTCGATCGGCGCGGCGATGGAGAGCGCTTCGAGCTCCGCGGTGCGCACCGCGATCTCGTGCTCGAGCTGCGCGACGAGCTCGGTCTCCTTGGCGGCCTGGCCGAGGTCGACGCCACGAGCGCGCTCGAGGAGGAAGCGCTCGGCCTCGAGCCTCGCGACGAGCTCCGCGAGCTGCGCCTCGGCGTCGGGATCGATCAACCGCACGACGGCCTGTCCGGCTACGACGCTCGAACCCTCCTCGGCGGAGATCGCATCGACGAAGCCGGGCGCGGACGCCCGCAGCACGACCTCGTCGGCGCCGGACAGCACGGCCCGGGTCGTGACGGTCGCGGGTAGCGGCACGCCGAACAGAGCGGCGGGGACGCCGGCGATGAGAACGAGGGAGAGCGCGGTGGCCCACCCGCGGACGTGCGAGGTCTCCTGGGAGCTCCAGAGGTACGGCAGGAGACGGCGCAGCGTTCCGATGACTTCGCTCGCGAGGTAGGCGACCCCCATGGCGATCCCGACCTTCGGGAACTGCATCGCGACCGTGGCGGAGATGCCGAGCACGAGCACGACCTTATAGAGGCCTCCGGCGACGCCGAAAGCGATCAGGAAGGCGCGCAGACCGAAGCCGAGCTGTCTCCCCGTGGACTTCACGCCGAGGAACACGCGCTTCATCAAGGCCGTGCCCTGCTCGGCGGCGCGTTGACGAAGGTTCGGGATCTCGAGCGCATCGCTCAACGCGTAGTAGCCGTCGTAGCGCATGAGCGGGTTGATGTTGAACCCGATCGTGACGACGCTCGCGAGCAGCACGGCGTTGTGCAGGATCGAGCGCCAGAACCCCGGCGGCAGAACGCTCCAGGCGAGAACGCACAGCGCCGCGATGAACAGCTCGACGTACATCCCCGCCAGGCAGACGAGGATCCGATGGCGCTTGCTCGGGAAGCCCCAGGCCGCCGACGCGTCGACGTAGGCGCAGGGCGTGAAGATCATCAGGAAGAGCCCCATCTCGGGGACGCGCCCGCCGAAGGCCTTCGTCGCGTAGGCGTGGCCGAACTCGTGGAAGATCTTCAGGGTGATGAGCGTGATCCACAGCAGCGGCAGGTTGCCGCGGCTGAACAGGTCGCCGACGGGCGCGGTGAACTCGCCCCAGTGACGCGCGACCACCCAGCCCGCGAGACCGACGAGAAGGAACCAGACGACGAACGCCGTCCGCGTGAACAGCGCGCGCAGCGGCGGGAGCGTGCGTTCGAGGAACTCGTCCGGGTCGAACAGAGGGATGCGGAAGAACAGGAGTGACTTGAGCAGCTGGCCGCGCTTGCCGCTGCGGCGCGACTCGTAGCGGCGGTAGAGCCCCTTCTCGTCAGAGATCGGCAGGTGCAGGAACCCGAGCTTGTGCAGCGAGAAGATGAACTCGTAGAAGCGCTCCTCGTCCGCTTGGCGCAGCTCGCCGCTCGCGACGAGCTCGCAGAACGTCTGACCCAGCGTGCCCTCGCTGCGCAGCGCCGTGAGGATTCTGTAGTCCGCGAGGCGGAAGCTGTGGCTGCCGAAGGAGACGGGGTCGCGCAGGACGTAGTGGGGCTCACCGCGGAACACGTGGCGTGACACCTCGAGGTCCGAGCGCAGCTCGATGCACACGTCAGCGAGCCGATCGGCCATGCTGGGCGTGGACGGTTCGGTGGCCTGCGGCTCCGCGGGCTGAGCTTCGGCGGCGCGCACCTCGGACTCCTGCGTCTGCCCGGTCCGCTGCATTTCGTCGGCGTCGCTCATAGCCAGAGGTGGAGCCTGACGAAGTCGACGAGGCGGTGACCGAGGAGCCACGCAGGCGCGCGCTCTCCGGCATCGATCGAGGCGAAGCCCTCCATGCCGGTGCGCAGCCAGTCCGCCTGCAGGTCGCTGTCGGCCTCGGCGATGAAGACGTTGTCGCCACCCTGGGAGTCGGCCATCGGCGCGATGCGGCGCAGCACGAACGCGCTCGCCTCCCCCGGACGCGCGTGGCTGGCGAACTCGCCGGTCATGCCCGCGTAGAGCGTGTCGACGTCCCGCTCGGGGACGCGGATCTCGAGGCGGAACTCGCCTTCGGGCGACAGGCGATAGAGCGTCTCGCCCTTGGCGAAGCTGTCGCCGATGCGCGTGCGGTGATCGCCCTCGAGCACGACACCGGCGATCGGGGCGCGCACGGTTGCGCTCTCGATCTTCTGCTCGACGAGCGCCAGGCTGGCGGCGAGCGCCTTGCCCTTCACGCGCGCGAACTCGGCGTCGGCTGCTGCGCCCTCACCGAGCGCGCGGTACACGTCGACGTCC
>CAYGST010000386.1:0-5125 GCA_964352415.1 uncultured Planctomycetaceae bacterium
GGCTCCACGGCCACGGCCGTGGCGGCCTCGCCCTCGGTCGCTGCGGCGGTGTCGCCTTCGGCCGAAGCCGAAGGCGAAGCCGAAGCCGGCGCGCTGGCGTCACCGAGGTTCGTGTCCTCGCGCTGCTCCTTGGGCAGCGGCGCCGTCAGGCGGTCGGCGAGCCCGCCGAGGCCGCGGTCGAAGGCGAGCTGCACCTCCGGCTCGGGACGGCGGTGCGGCAGGAAGAGGTCCTCGACCTCGAAGCGATCCATGCAGCGCTCGATCTGCGCGCGGACCGCGTCATCGACGCCCTCCTCCTTCTCGAGCAGGCGCAGGATCGTGCCCTTGCGGCGCTCGAGCTCCTCGAGCTCGGTGCGCTGGCGCTCGATGCGGCGGATGAAGCTCTCGGAGAGCCCTCCGACCTGCTCGCGGCGGTAGCGGCCGATGAAAGGCGCGGTCAGTCCCGCGTCGATCATCTCCAGGGCAGATTGGATGTGCTCGAGTTTCGTTTTGAACTCGCGCGTGAGGTGCTCGAGGATCGGCTTGGCGGTCACGATTCAGTCCTCCGTGGTCCCATGGCGCGCAAGTGAAGCGGCGATGGGCCGTGGTTCTCGGTGTCGGCCCGCGAACGGATGTCGTTCGAGAGCGCGGCGGGTGAGGTTCGGTTCGTCCGCGCGATCGCGGCGAACGGTCAACAAAGGTTCGTCTCGAGCGCGCCCTCCACTCGGAGGCAGCACGACGAGCTCGCGGTGCGAGATTGGGTTGCGGGGTCGAGACCGTGGAGCCCGCTGCTGGCGTGGCTCCGGATCATCGAGAGGTGCCGAGCCCTGGGGTCCGGGCTCGCGGCCCCTACTTCTGAGAGGCGACGATCACGTCGATGAGACCCCGGCCGAAGCGGACTCCCGCGCATTCGTCGAGCGCGGTGACCACGTGGTCGGAGACCTCGACCTGTCGGCCAGTGTACTTCGCTCCCGCCGACTTGGCGGATTGTTCGAGAGCGGCGTCACCCGTGACGCGCTTGCCCTTGGCCACGCCCGCGCGCAGCAGGACGTCGAGTCCGTTGCCGATCGAGGCGACGAGCTTCTTCGCCGAGCCCATCTCGCGGACGATGCGCAGCACGCGCTCGTCGGCCGCCAGATCGTCGCCCTCGCCGGAGGCGATCAGCACTCCCGAATAAGCCGAGACGTCGACCTCGTCGAGCGCCTCGTCCGCGAGGAAGAACTCCTGGAGGCGTCCGCGCAGAACCTCGTCGTAGCGCGAGGAGGCGACGCGCGTCGCGACGCGGATGCTCTGCAGCTGGGAGCGCGCGAAGCACACGCCTTGCTCACCGAAGCCGTCCGGAGGCACGATCACGAGGACCGTGTGGGCGTACTCGTGGACGACGATGCCGTCGTCGTCCAGCACGGGCTCGGGCTTCTCGGTCTTCTTGGCCATGGGGCGAGAGATTGTCCGGTCGTACGCGGACCCGTCAAGCGCCCTGGAGCGTCCACCGCGAAAAAGTCGTCGGAACGCCGGGGAAGAGGCCAATCGCGCGCCGGTGGCCTCGGGGCTGGCACGAGGGTGTGAGGTGGGTCGTGGCCGGTTACGGCCATGGGTGTGGGAGTTCGGAGGGTCGGAGCTCTCCGCCACCCATCGCTGCAAGACAACCGCCCCGCGGCGCAGACTGGCCCCCATGCGCCCTCCGGACAGCCGATCAGGCGGGCAGCTCGAACACCGAGACGCGGTGCTCCTCCGCGAGCAGCCCTCCACCCTGGGAGACCTGCCAGCCGACCTGCTCGTCGAGGCCCGGGATGGTCCAGTCGCCGAGCGCGCGACCGCTGAGGAGATCCCGGACGTCCACCAGGGCTCCGCTCGCCTGGTACAGCTTGCCGCTGTCCGCAGTGATCGAGACGTTCGGCAGTTCCTGACCGGTCTGCGTGGAGAGGATCTGGAACCAGGCCGCGCGCGCCGGCCCGTCACCGATGCCCATTCCGAGCAGAGTCAGGGTGTCGGTCGCGATGTCGCCCGAGGCGTCCTCGTGCTGAGAGAGCTCGCCGAGGAAGCGCGCCGCCAACTCGGGCGTCAGCAGACCCGCGACGTCCGCGGTCAGCAGGGTCATGTGATCGCCGTGGACCGCCATGCCGTGGACGGCGCCGAGGGCCGGCGGCAGGACCTGCTCGACGACCTCGCCCGTGACGACGTCGAGGGCCAGGACGCCGCGCTGGTGCGTCTTGCGGTCGGAGTGCAGGACCAGGATGCGGTCGCCGGAGCGCTGCACGGTGTGGAAGCGCTGACCTTCACGGCTGAAGCGCCAGGCCTCGCTCATCATGACCGTCGAGACAGCGACGATGCTGCCGGCGCTCGAGCAGACGCAGACGTCCTCGTACACGAGCGCTTCGTCGAAGGCATCGATGTTCTCGGCGCCCAGCAGCTTCCCGCTGTCGGCGTCCATGCGCACGATGCGGTGTCCGCTGGAGCTGGGCCCCAGCACGAGCACCTCGCCGTTCTCCCCCAAGCCCGCGCCGAAGCCACGGCCGTAGCCGACCTCGCACGGGGACTGCCAGACCGTCTCACCGCTCGAGCGGTCGAGCGCGTAGAGCTTCCCCGGGATGACCTCGTCGATCCACATCCCCCCCGCGGGCGGGTCGTAGCCGTGGACCAGGACCGGCCCGTCGGCCGCGAGGGCGATCCCGTCGATCTCCACCTCGAGCTCGCGAGACCAACGTCGGCGTGCTGTCGTCGTCATGGCGCGAATCGTACCGGCTCGCGACCGGCGGCACCAACGAAAGGAGGCCCCTCGCGGGGCCTCCGATCGTGGGGACAGCCCCTTCGAACGTGGATCGGCGACGAGCGCCTCGCAGGCTCAGTCCTCTTCGACCTCCTGGCCGGCGAGGATCTTGTCGGAGATGCTCCGCGGCAGGTCGCGGTACTCGAAGAACTCCATCGCGAACGAGCCACGACCCTGGGTCGCACCCCGCAGAGCGGAGGAGTAGGCGAACATCTCGGCGATCGGAACGATCGAACGGACCACGCGCAGGTCCCCCTGCGAGTCGACCTCACTGACCTCACCGCGGCGCGAGTTCAGGTCACCGACGACGGAGCCGAGGTACTCCTCGGGCACGCGCACCTCGACCTTCATGTAGGGCTCGAGCAGGATGACGTTGTTCTGCATCGCCTGACGGAAGGCCAGCATGCCAGCGTTGTGGAACGCGAGCTCACTCGAGTCGACGTCGTGCGACTTGCCGTCGTAGAGCGCGGCGCGGACGTTGACGAAGGGGTAACCCGTGTTACCGCCCGACTTGAAGACCTCAGCGAGACCCGCGCCGACGTTGCTGATGTACTCACGGGGCACCGAGCCGCCCTTGATCTCGTCGACGAACTCGAAGCCGTTGTCCTTCGTCTCGACCGCTTCGAAGCGGACGCGCGCGACGGCGAACTGGCCGCGACCACCCGACTGGCGGACGAAGCGGGCTTCGGTCTGAAGGCCCTTCGCGAGGCGCGCCTTGTAGGCGACCTTCGGGCGGCCCTGGAGCACCTCGAGCTTGAACTCGCTCTTGAGGCGGTTGATGACGACCTCCAAGTGGAGCTCGCCCATGCCACTGATGATCAGCTGGCCGGTGCTCTCGACCGTCTGAGCGCGGAAGGTCGGGTCCTCGCGGACGACTTTGGCGATCACGTCGGAGAGCTTGTCACGGTCCGCCGTCTTCTTCGGCTCGATCGAGACCGAGATGACGGTGTCGGGGAAGGTGATCTTGTCGAGCGCGATCGGGTTGTCCGGGTCGCAGAGCGTGTCGCCCGTGATCGTGTTCTTGAGGCCGATCACAGCGGCGATCTCGCCGGCGGGGGCCGTGTCGATCATCTCACGCTTGTCCGCGTGCACCTTCATCAGGCGGCTGATGCGCTCCTGCTTCCCCGTGCGCGGGTTCAGGAGACGCGCGCCCTTCTCGAGAATGCCCGAGTAGACGCGCACGAAGGTCAGGTCGCCGGACTGCTCCGCGATCGTCTTGAACGCCATGACCGACACCGGGGCGTCGTTCGAGGCGGGACGAGTCATCTTGATGCTCTCGTCGTGGATGTCCGTGCCATCGACGGGCGGGACGTCGAGCGGGCTCGGCAGCAGGTCGATGACGGTGTCGAGCATGAAGCGCACGCCCTTGTGCTTGAGCGCGGAGCCAGCGATCACCGGGGTGATGTTCATCGACAGCGTGCCCTTGCGCAGCGCGCGGTAGACCATGTCCTCCGGGATCTCCTCGTCCTCGAGGAAGAGGTCGAGCAGCTCGTCGTCGCTCTCGGCTGCCGCCTCGAGCATGTGGTGACGGTGGAGCTGTGCCTCTTCGAGGAGCTCCGCGGGCACGTCCGCCTCCTCGTAGGTGCGCCCCTCGCCGTCATCGACGAAGGTCAGGAGCTTCATGCGGATCAGGTCGACGACGCCGCGGAATTCCTTCTCGGCGCCGACCGGCATCTGGATCGGGATGGGGTTCGCCCCGAGGCGCTGCACGATCGAGTCGACCGCCGCCGCGAAGTCCGCGCCGACGCGGTCCATCTTGTTGATGAAGCAGATCCGCGGGACACGGTAGCGGTCCGCCTGGCGCCAAACCGTCTCCGACTGCGCCTCGACGCCGCTGACCGCGTCGAAGACGGCGATTGCGCCGTCGAGGACACGCAGCGAGCGCTCGACCTCGGCCGTGAAGTCCACGTGACCGGGGGTGTCGATGATGTTGATCGCGTGGTTGTTCCACTCACAGCTCGTGGCGGCGGAAGCGATCGTGATGCCGCGCTTCTGCTCCTCCTCGAGGTAGTCCATCGTGGCCGCGCCATCGTGGACCTCGCCGGTCTTGTGGATCTTCTGCGCCAGGAACAGGACGCGCTCCGTCACCGTGGTCTTGCCCGCATCGATGTGGGCCATGATCCCGATGTTCCGGTGGGAGGCGAGACCGGGCTTGGACTGGGCTTTGCGCGGGGACTCGGACTTGAGGGCAGAAGTCATGACAGGAAGTCGTTGTGGGGCACTCCGCGGCGAGGATCGTCGCGAGGCAGGTGCCGGGCCGATCGGGCCCGTGAACTAGGTCCGCGGAGCGCGGGCTGGGAGACGCTCAAATACGAAAACGCCGCCGACGGCGGAACCGTCTGCGTCGCGATTTGAGCGCACAAACATACCCGCTGGACT
>CAYGST010000387.1:0-5116 GCA_964352415.1 uncultured Planctomycetaceae bacterium
CGTGGCGGGGTGTCATCGCCGGCTGCGATCGACGGCTCGTCGTGGCCGTGGCCGCGCGCGTCGAGCGCTCACGCCGGACAGCGCGTGGTCGGGGAGATGGGACTCGAACCCACGACTCGCAGCACCCAAAGCTGCGCCTCTACCAACTGAGGTACTCCCCGCGCAGGGCGCTGCGTCAGCGCACACGCGGCAGCCTAGCCCAGCCCGCGCGGCTCTGCGAGGGCGGGAATGGCCTTTTGGGTGGTCGCGCACAGGAGGAGCGGCTACCTTGCGCGCTTCGCCCCCTGCCTGCAGGTCCTCCCCGCACGGCTGGCCGCGCGCGGCGCGTCCGCCCGGCCATCGATCGAAGCACTCTCCGCACCGCAATGAAGGTTCTCGTCGTTGGCGGCGGCGGGCGTGAGCACGCCCTCTGCTGGAAGATCGCTCAGTCCCCCGAGCTCACCGAGCTGCTCTGTGCCCCCGGAAACGGAGGCACGGGTCATGTTGCACGGAACGTGGACGTGTCCGCCTCGGATGTTCCAGGCCTGGTGCGCCTCGTCGAGTCCGAGGGCATCGACCTCGTCATCGTCGGACCGGAGGATCCCCTGGTCGCGGGACTCGCGGACGAGCTGCGCGCCAAGGGTGTCGACGTGTTCGGCCCGGGCAAGCGCGGCGCGGAGCTGGAGGGCTCGAAGCGCTTCGCCAAGGACCTGCTCGAGCGCCACCGCATCCCGACGGCCCAGTCGCGCCACTTCGACCGTTCGGGGCCGGCCAAGGCCTACCTCGAGACCTGCAACGTCTGGCCGCAGGTCATCAAGGCCGATGGTCTGGCCGCGGGCAAGGGCGTCATCATCTGTCAGGACTTCCACGAGGCCGCACGCGCCGTGGATCGGATCATGGAGGAGCGCAAGCTCGGCAGCGCCGGCGACCGCATCCTGATCGAGGAGTTCCTCGAGGGCGAGGAGGCCAGCGTCCTCGCGATCACCGACGGCGAGGCGATCCTGATCCTTGAGCCCGTCGTCGATCACAAGGCCGTCGGCGAGGGCGACACGGGTCCGAACACCGGCGGCATGGGCGTCTACTCGCCGGCGCCGTCGATGAGCAAGCGCCTCCTGCGGCAGATCGAGCAGCGCATCGTGATCCCGTCCATCCACGCGCTGAGGCGCGAGGAGATCGACTTCCGCGGCGTGCTCTACGCGGGCCTGATGATCACGGATCAGGGTCCGCGCGTGCTCGAGTACAACGTTCGCTTCGGCGACCCCGAGATGCAGGCCATCGCGCGCCGGCTCAAGGGCGACCTCCTGCCGATCCTGCGGGCCGCCGCACGCGGCGAACTCGCCAGCGTCGAGCCGCCGGAGTGGGACGACCGCTTCTGCGTCGGCGTCGTCGGGGCGAGCGAGGGCTACCCCGGCTCCTATCGCAAGGGCGACCGGATCCAGGGCGTCGAGGCGGCCGAGGACTCGGGCGATGTCGTCGTGTTCCACGCGGGCACGGCGGAGAACGCCGGCGACCTGGTGACCTCCGGCGGACGTGTTCTGTGCGTCACGGGCATGGGCTCCACGATCGACGAGGCTCGCGAAGTGGCCTACGGGGCCTACGATCGCATCGACTGGGCGGGCAAGTACTGCCGTCGAGACATCGGAGCGCGCGTCGAGGGTCGCAAGGAGCGCATTCGTCGAATGATGGGGAACGCGGGGCGCGACAGCGGGCTCTAAGGCGGGGACGGGAAGGTGGTCTCCATGGCGCCGCGCCAGGAGGGCTTGACCTTCCCTCGGTGCCACTCGATGCTGATCCTGGAGGCGGTGAGGCCTCCGCAGACGAACGCAAGTGCCTTGGAACTGGAACCCCACGAAATCCGCGCCCGCTTCGACGAGTACCTGCGCACGCGTCAGCTCAAGCTGACGTCCCAGCGTGAGCTGATCTTCGAGCACGCCTTCGCGACGCACGAGCACTTCACGGCCGAGACCCTGCACCGCTGGATCCAGGACGAGAACAAGGACGGCGAGGGCAAGAACGTCTCGCGCGCCACCGTCTACCGCACGCTGAGCCTGCTCGAGGAGGGCGGCTTCATCGGTTCGCTCGACAACGGACGCGGCGAGCTGATGTACGAGCACCTGCTCGGGCACGAGCACCACGACCATCTCTTCTGCACGTCCTGCGGCCGCATCGAGGAGTTCCGCAACGAGACCATCGAGCAGCTGCAGGAGAACGTCGCGCGGGATCATGGCTTCGTGCTCACGGATCATTCGCTGCGACTCGAAGGGCTGTGCGGGGCCTGCCGCGAGGTGCCTGCCGAGAGCAAGAACGACCGATCCGCGGGCGCGACGGGGGAGTGACCGCGAGTCCGCCCGCGAGGCGCGACCTCGGAGCTCGACCTGGAACGCGTCATCGCCCGGCGGGAGCGCGGCGAAGGGACCGAGCGCGACGGCTCTTGGTGCTCGTGCTGAGGCTCGGGCCGCGTGGGCGCGGTAGACAAGGCGGGCACGGCGAAGGGACCGTAGCGTCTCCTCCTTCCTGGAGCCGCTTACCCGCAGCGCACGTGAGCGCGGAGCGGGGAACGAGGAACAGGCCCTCGTGATCGATCCGCTAGGGACCCATCGCTTGCAGGTCCTCCACCGCGCCGCCTCGAAGGCGCGATTGTAGCGTCGGGCCTCGATTCCGGGGGGTCCCGAGTCGCACTGGCCTGGTGGGACCGCCGGCGGCCACCAGCGTCCTCGGCCCTGGAGCGCTGGATGGGGCTCCCCGAGGACCATGGAGCCACCGCGCCTGGGGGCCGCGGGACACCGCGTCAGCCCCTCCGGGCTCGGCAGCCGGGCCCTACTGCTGGAAGTTCTGCAGCAGCCGGTTGAAGACCAGGCCGGCGATCTCGTTGTTGGAGACGCCGTACTTGCGCGCCGTCACGATCAGGCGGCAGCGGTTCAGGTCGTAGGCCTCGACCGAAACGGTGACTTCGGCGTTGTCGATCTGGGCGACCGCGGCGCGCCGGTCCTCGTCCACGTGCATGGGCTTTTCGGACTGCTTGCCGAGGGAGGTCTTGACGGTGGCCCAGGCGACGTCGACGTCCTCGGCGATCTGCGCGACGTAGGTGTTGTTGTCCATCAGGTCCTGGCTGATGACAACGCCGGCGCCGACGCCGAGCAGGGCCGCACAGCTGCTGAGGGCCAGCGGAAGGGCGAGGAGAGCGAGAACGAGGGAGGTGCGCATGTCGATGTTGGGCTCGTGGCCCGGGCGGGCGCTCGCGGCGCCCGAGTTCGGGGTGGGGCGGCGGTCGCCTCCGCGCGGGGGGCCGCCTGCTTGCGCGGACGCGCCGCGTAGGCCCGAAGCTACCGAATCGGAGGGACCGATTCAGCGTTGCGGCAGGGCGAAATCCCCGGGATCCCGGGGGCTGCCGCCGATCAGGCGGGCTGGCCGGCCGCGCACTCGACCAGGCGGCGGTAGAACGAGAGGCCCTCGCCCTCGCTGCGCTCGCCCAGGCGGCCCCACTGCGGGTGCTGCCACGGGTCGAGGTTGCGCTCGGGGTGCGGCATCAGCCCCAGGACCCGGCCCGTGGGGTCGCAGATCCCGGCGATGTTGCCGATGGAGCCGTTCGGGTTCGCGGGATAGCCGTCGGCCACGTAGCGCAGCGCAATCTGTCGGCGCTCGATCAGCTTGGCCAGGGTCGCGTCGTCCTTGACCACGAAGCGGCCCTCGGCGTGGGCGACGGGCGTCGGCATCGTATTGCCGGGGAGGATCCACGGGCAGGCGCAGTCCATCTCCTCGAGCTCGACCCAGCGGCACTCGTAGTGGTTGGACTCGTTGTTCGTCAGCGCGATGTCGCGCGCGCCGTCGACGCCCGTGCTGTCGAACAGGCCGGACTCGACCAGGACCTGGAAGCCGTTGCAGACCCCGAGGGCGTGGCCGCCGCGATCGACGTAGGCCTGCAGCGCCTCCGCCAAGCCGTGACGCAGCTCGAGGCCCCACACGCGGCCCGCGGCGACGTCGTCGCCGTAGCTGAAGCCGCCGGCGAGGACGAGGATCTCGACCTCGTCGAGGCGCTGGGGCTCCTCGAGCAGGCGGCCGAGGTACAGGACCGACGCATCAGCGCCGGCGAGGCGCAGCGCGCGCTCGGTCTCGTGCTGGCAGTTCGTGCCGGCGGCACGCAGGACGAGGGCCTTGGGACGGCTCATGATCAACCCTGGAAGGAACCGAGATGGGCGGCGCGCAGCGGCTCCGCGGAGATTTGTGCGATGACGGGTCCGCTCGAAGAACGGACCTCGAGGACGTCGTCGGAGCGCACGTGGCCAACGAGAGCGAAGGGCAGCTCGCCGAGCGTGGCCTCGAAGGCGGGCTGCTGCTCTGGCGCGACCTCGACGAGGAAGCGCGTCGTGGACTCGCTGAAGAGCGCCGTGGCGTCGGGGTCGCAGCCGTCCGGCAGCGCCGGCGCGGGGACGCGCGCGAGGTCGAGGTCGAGGCCGAGCCCGCCGCCGAAGACCATCTCCGCAGCGGCGACGGCCAGGCCGCCCTCGGAGAGGTCGTGGCAGGCGCGCGTGAGCCCCGCGGCGATCGCGGCGTGCAGCGCGCGCAGCAGCATGGGGGCCTGCTCGAGGTCGGGGGCCGGTACGGTGCCGCCGTCGAGTCCGCGGTGCGCGAGGTACTCGGAGCCTCCGAGTTCGGCCTTCGTGAGCCCGAGGAGGTAGACGAGGTCGCCCGCGCGCTTGAGGTCCATCGAGACCGTGCGCGCGACGTCGGGGACGACCGAGAGCGCGGAGACGAGCAGCGTGGGGGGGATCGCGATCGACTCTCCGCCGACGCGGTACTCGTTGTTGAGGCTGTCCTTGCCCGAGATGAACGGCGTCTCGTAGGCGATGGCGGCGTCGCGGCAGGCTTCGGCGGCCAGGACCAGCGCGCCGAGCTGCTGCGGCTTGTCGCAGTTGCCCCACGAGAAGTTGTCGAGGATCGCGGTGTGCGCGGGGTCGCCGCCGACGGCCACCACGTTGCGCAGCGCTTCGTCGATCGCGGCCAGGGCCATGCGCTTCGGATCGAGCAGGCCGTAGCGCGGGTTCGCGCCGCAGGCGATCGCGATGCCCTTGTTCGAGCTCTCGAGCGGGCGCAGCACGCTGCCGTTGCCGGGCGCGTCCGCGCGCACGCCGACGTGCGG
>CAYGST010000388.1:0-5111 GCA_964352415.1 uncultured Planctomycetaceae bacterium
GCCTTCGTCGCCGACACGACGACGGACTCGATCTGGCGCCTCGACGACGCCGACGGCGACGGCACCTACAACGGGGCCGGCGAGGTCGCCAGCTACTACGACGAGACGATCGGCTCCATCTCGCTGGGCAACAACTCCGGCATCACCGTGGGCGACGACGGCGTGGTCTACGTCTCCGACTCGAGCTCCGACATCGTGCTGAGGCTCGAGGACCTGAACGGTGACGGCGACTGCAACGACATCGGCGATCACACGATCTACTTCGACGGCACGCTCGGCGGCAACGCCTCCAACATCGAGATGGTCTCGGCTCAGAACGTCGTCTGGACGCCCGGCGGCGTGCTCTACGTCGCGAGCGCGAACACGAGCTCCGGCGTCGACCAGGTCATCCGGCTCGAGGACCTGAACCAGGACGGCGACGCGAACGACGTCGGCGAGGCGCTCTCCTACTACGAGCCCCTCCCCGGCAGCGGCTCCACCGGGGATTCGATCGTGCAGGACGTGCGCCTCGGCCTCGACGGCAACCTCTACTACCTCGAGAACGGCTCGACCGGGGCCCTGGCCAAGGGTGTCTACCGCCTCGTCGACCTCGACATGAGCGGCGACATCAACTCCCCGACCGAGGTCAATCCGTTCTTCCTCCCCCCGGCCCTCGGCGCGACACCGTTCCAGTGGCAGTTCCACCAGGCGCCCGATGGCACGTTCTACATGGCCGACACGGGCAACGACGTGATCTGGCGCTTCCGTGACGACGACGCGAGCGGCGCCATCGACAACAACACCGAGGCCGCCCAGTACTGGACCTCCGGCGGGGCCTCCTCGACCGTCTGGTCGGTCTTCGGCCTGTCGGACGGCTCGCTGTACGCGAACGAGAGCCAGTCGCCCGACCGCCTGCTGCGCCTGCGCGACCTGAACTCCGACGGTGTGATCGACCCCGCCACCGAGGTCGAGGAGATCTATGACGACACGATCTCCGCCGTCGTCATCGGCAACCCGCGCGGCCTGTGGGTCGTCGAGCCCACCGACGTCGGCACGCCGTTCTGCTTCGGCGACGGCAGCGGGACGAGCTGCCCATGCGGCAACCTCGGCGCCGCTGGCGCAGGCTGCGCGAACTCGGCAGGCAGCGGCGCGACGCTGGTCGCCACCGGCAACAACACGGTCGCGGCCGACAGCGTCGTGCTCGAGGTCGTCGGCGGCCCGCCGAACCGTCAGGCCGTGTTCTTCCAGGGCACGACCGAGCTCCCGAGTGGCACGATCTTCGGCGACGGGCTGCGATGCGTCACGGGCCCCGTCCTGCGGCTCGAGCTGACGACCACCGATGGTGCGGGCGCGGCGAGCTCGACGATCGCCCTCGCGGCGGCGGCGGGGCTCGTGCCCGGCGACGCGCGCAGCTACCAGTTCTGGTATCGGGACCCCGTCGGCGGCTCCTGCGGGCAGCTGTTCAACACGTCGAACGGCTTCACGGTCGTCTGGCAGTAGAGCGCACGCGCTCGCCCCGCGGGTCGGGCGCGCGCGAGTCGAAGCGGAACGGGCCGTCACGCGAGCATCGACGCGTGACGACTCGAGCGGCGCCGCGTCCATCGGAGCCCCGGTGGGCGGCGCGTCTCTTCCCGTCAGGCTCCTCGCCCGTGCCGGGCTGGCGCCGCGACTGGCCGCTGCGTAGGCTGCTGGCCGTGACGACGTCCCCTCGCACCGGCCGCCTGCGGCAGACGCTGGCCTTCGCCCTGCTCGCCGCCATCGGCGCGATCGCCCTCGCCATCGCCGGCTCGGCGCGGCTCGAGCGCGCGGACTTCACGTTCAACAACGGGGCCGAGGTGCAGACGCTCGACCCGGCGACGGTCAGCGGCGTCCCTGAGGGCCGCGTGGTGCGGCTCCTGTTCGAGGGGCTCTGCGTCAAGGACCCGAAGACCCTCGAGCCGCTGCCCGGCGTGGCGGAGTCGTGGTCCATCGAAGGCGACGGCACGACCTACGTGTTCCGACTGCGCGAGGACGCGCGCTGGTCGGACGGCACGACCGTGGACGCGTTCGACTTCGAGTACTCCTGGCGGCGCATGCTGCACCCGGAGACCGCCGCGGAGTACGCCTACCAGCTCTGGTACATCCGCGGCGCGAAGCAGTACACGCTGTTCGACGACTCCGTCGAGGTCCTGAAGAGCCCCGCGTCCCCCTTCTGGTTGAAGGACCAAGGCGGCGGTCGCGTGCGCATCGGCTTCCTCGGCAGCTACCTCGAAGCCATGGCCAGTGGAGAGTGGGTCGAGGTCGACCTCCGCCCTGGACAGGCGCTCGGTCCGGGCGACAAGGTCGGGTCTCACGCCTTCCTGTTCTGCGCGCAGGAGATGTGGCTCCCGTTCGAGGCCGAGGTCCTCGCGGTGAACCCGGAGCTCTCGAAGCAGGTCGACGAGGTCCTCGAAGACCCCTCCGGAGCGCAGTGGATCGCCGAGGTCCAGGTGCAGCCGGGAACGCTCGAACGACTGCGCGAGGCGGGCAACCTCGTTCCGGGGCGCGAACACCGCGAGAGCGCCATGAACGCCAGCCTCGGCCTGCGCGCCGAGGACGAGCGCACCTTCGTCGTCGAGCTCGCCGAGCCCACCCCCTACTTCCTGCACCTGTGCGCGTTCTACCCGGTGTTCCCGGTCTCCCGGCGGCACCTCGAGGCCGCTCGCGAGCGCTGGCCGAACGACTGGCAGCTGCGCTGGATGCGGCCCGAGCACCTCATCAGCAACGGGCCGTACAGGATCGGCTTCCGGCGCGTGAACGACCGCATCCGCTTCGAGAAGAACGAGCACTACTGGGACGCGCGGAACGTCGCCTTCGAGACCATCGACGCGCTCGCGATCGACCACCTCGGGACGAGCCTGAACCTCTACCTGATGGGCGAAGTCGACTGGATCGACCGGCCGATCACGAGCGTCATCCCGCGCCTGATGCCGCGCGAGGACTTCGAGCCCGCGCCCTTCCTCGGCAGCTACTTCTACCGCGTCAACGTCACCAAGCCGCCGTTCGACGACCCGCGCGTGCGCCGCGCGCTGGCGCTGACGATCGACCGACAGGCGATCGTCACGAGCATCACGAAGGCCGGTGAGGCGCCCTCGTTCGGGTACTGCCCGCCCGGCATGGGCGACTACGAGCGGCAGGAGATGCGCCACGCGGACGCGTCGAACGACGCGGCGGCGAACTTCGCGACCGACCTCGCGGAGGCACAACGCCTGCTGGTCGAGGCCGGCTTCGCCGTCCCGCGCTACGACGAGAGCGGCGTCGAGTTCCCGACCTTCGAGATCCTCTACAACACCGACCAGACCCACAAGGACGTCGCCGAGGTCGTCGCCGACGGCTGGAAGCGCCACCTCGGCCTGAACGTGAAGCTCCTCAACCAGGAGTGGAAGGTCTACCTCGACTCCCAGAAGAACCTCGACTACGACATCACGCGCTCGGCCTGGATCGGTGATTACCCCGACCCGAACACGTTCCTCGACATGTACGTGACCGGCGGCGAGAACAACCGCACGGGCTGGGGCAACGCGCGCTACGACGAGCTGATCGCGCTGGCCGCCGCGGAGCAGGACGAGGCCGCGCGCCTCGCGCACTTCGAGGAGGCCGAGGCGCTCCTGCTCGAGGAGCTGCCGATCCTGCCGATCTACGACTACGTCACGCGCAACCTCGTCAACCCGCGGCTCGGCGGCTTCCAACCGAACGTGCAGGACGAGCACTTCGGCAAGTTCTGGTACTGGATGAGCGACGAGGAGCTCGCGGCGAAGCGCGCCGCGCAGCCCGCCGAGTGGACGGAGGTGCCCGCGCGCGGGCCGTCCGAAGGCCTCTACCCCCCCGCGCGAGGGAACTAGGTCCACGCCTTGCTGCGCTTCCTGCTCCGCCGCGTGCTGTGGTTCGCGATCACGCTCTTCGTGGTCGTGACGATCTCGTTCTTCCTGATGCGCAGCGTGCGCGGCGGGCCGTTCGACGGCGAGCGCGCGCTGAACGAGGCTGTCGAGCGCAACATCCAGGCGCGCTACCACCTCGACTGGCCGCTCTGGAAGCAGTACCTGCAGTACGTCGGGCCGCTGAACCTCGGCGACACGGGGCCCGAGATGCTCGGCGGTGATGGCAGCGACCCCTTCACCGGCATCCTCGTCTTCGACTTCGGGCCGTCGTTCAAGTACCGCGACTTCACGGTCAACGACATCATCGGGCAGTCGCTGCCGATCTCGGTGTCGCTCGGGACGATCGCGCTCCTGTGGGCGCTCGTTCTCGGGCTGTCGGCGGGCATCGCCTCGGCGCTCTGGCGCGGCTCCGGCGCGGACGTGACGCTGCGACTCGCCGCGACGACGGGCATCGCGCTGCCGAACTTCACGGTCGCCGGCTTCCTCGTCATCTTCTTCGTCTTCCTGATCCCCGTGCTGCCGGTCGCCGGCTACGGCAGCTGGAAGCACCTGATCCTGCCCGGCTTCGCGCTCGGCGCGCCCTTCGCCGCCTACATCGCCACGTTGACGCGCACCGGCAAGCTCGAGGTGCTCTCGCAGGACTACATCCGCACCGCGCACGCCAAGGGCCTCCCGCCGCGGCTCGTGATCCTGCGCCACGCGATCAAGGGCGGGCTGTTGCCCGTGGTCAGCTACCTCGGGCCCGCGACCGCCGGCATCCTGACCGGCAGCCTCGTGATCGAGCGCATCTTCGCGATCCCCGGCACGGGCTCGCACTTCGTCAACAGCGCGCTCAACCGCGACTACACGCTCGCGATGGGCGTGACGATCCTCTACACGGTCCTCGTGTACGGGCTGAACACGCTCGTCGACTTCGCCTACACGCTGCTCGACCCGCGCATCGAGCTGGAGGAGTCCTGATGGCGAAGGGCCTCCCGAACACCGGCTTCGACCTCGGCGGCCGTGAGCTCGAGGAGCTCGCGGCGGAGGCCGCGCGCTTCAAGGGCGAGAGCCTGTGGCAGGACGCCTGGCGGCGCCTGCGGCGCTGAATGCTCTCAACTCGGCGGAGGGGCCGTCGACCTTCGCAACCAGGTCTTGAACCCAAGGCTCGAAGCCCACGCGCTCGGGAAGGCGGAGGGCGAAGGTGGCCGCGGGGTCACCGCTGGACCTGGAAGCCCGGCGCCGCGGCAGCAGCCT
>CAYGST010000389.1:0-5110 GCA_964352415.1 uncultured Planctomycetaceae bacterium
CCCATGGTATCGCCGTTGACGACACATCGCGGAGAGCTGGATGGACCCGAACCTCACACCAACTTCGCCTTCGCTGCTCCCTACGTCACGGCCTGCGCCTCGCCACCGCTCGCGTCGGGCACCGGCGCCTCGACCGGCCGCTCGCCCCGGAACAGCTTCGTGAGGTCGTCGAGGATGATGTACGCCGCCGGAACGAACACCAGCGAGATCGCCGTCGAGAACACGACGCCGAACGCCAACGCGATCGCCATCGGAATCAGGAACTGCGCCTGCACGCTGGTCTCCCACATCAGCGGCGTGAGCCCCGCGAAGGTCGTCAGCGACGTCAGCAGGATCGGACGGAAGCGCTGGACGCCGGCCGCGCGCACCGCCTCGTACAGGTCGCCCTTCTCCTCCCGGCGCCGGTTGATGAATTCGACCATCACCAGCGAGTCGTTCACCACGACGCCCGTCAGAGCGACGAGCCCGATGATCGACAGTACCGAGATGTCGTAGCCCATCAGGATGTGCCCAAGGACCGCGCCGATCAGGCCGAGCGGCACGGCGCTCATCACGATGGCCGGCTGCACGTAGGACTTGAACGGGATCGCCATCAGCGCGTAGATCACGAGCAGCGCAACGATCGCGAGCCGTAGCAGCTCGTCCATCGCGAGCCGCAGCTCCGCGCTCTGGCCCTCGACGGTCCAGGTGACGCTCGGGTGGGCCGCGACGATGTCGGCCAGCGCGCTGTCCTCGAGCGCTGCGAGGACGTCACCGGTCGTCGTCACGTCCTCGTTCATGTCCGCCGTGACCGTGACGACGCGCTTGCGGTCCGAGCGGTTGATGCTGGCGTACCCGCGGTTGAGCTCGGCGCTCGCGACCTCGCCGAACGGCACCTCGTCGCCCATCGGCGTGCGGATGCGCACCTGGTCCAGCGTGTAGAGCGTGCGCCGCGCCTCCTCCGGATAGCGCACCATCACCTTGACCTCGTTGCGGCCGCGCTGGATGCGCTGGGCCTCCTCGCCGTAGAAGCCCTGGCGCACCTGGCGCGCGAGCTCGCCGCGCGTCAGACCGAGGGCCTCCGCGCGCGGCAGGATGTCGAGGCGCAGCTCCTGCTTGCCGCCGCGGAACGAGTCGGACACGTCGAACACGCCGGGCAGGGCGGCCAGGGCCGGCTTCAGCTCGTCGGCGGCCGCGCGCAGCTCGTCCACGTCGTTGCCCGCGAACTGGATCGCGATGGCGTCGCCGCCGCCCATCACGTCGGCCGTGAACAGGAGCTCCACCGCGCCGGGGATCGGGCCGGTCAATTCGCGCCAGCGATCGATCAGGACCTCGGTCGGCACGTCCTCGCGCAGCTCGGTCGGCAGGAGCTCCATCATGATCTCGCCAAGGTGACCGCCGACCGGGCCGCCTCCGCGGCCCTGGGTCTGCTGCTGGCTGCGGATCGGCTGCTCACCGACCGACGTCACCCAGTGGCGCACGATGTCGCGCTCGACGACGTCGCCGTCGACCTCGACCTGTCCGTACTCGTCACGGATCTCCTGCTGCAGCCGGAAGGCGGCGCTCTCGAGCTGCTCGATGGCCTGCTCGGTCGCGGCCGGGGAGGTGCCGAGCGGCATCGTCAGCTGCGCGAGCACCAGGTCGCCGTTGATCTTCGGGAAGTCGATGACGCGCACGAAGCCGCCGCCGACCAAGCCCACGGTGAGGAGCATCGCGGCGAAGGTCGCCGCGTGGGTCAGGTAGCGCCAGCGCAGACAGAACTCGAGCGACGGTCGGTAGACGCTCTTCGCGACCCACTCGAGCCCGTGCTCGAAGAGCCCCTGGAAGCGGACCCACCAGCGGAACGGCGGATACTGAGAGATCTTGGCGGCCCACTTGCCGCCGTGCGCGAGGTGTGCGGGCAGGATCACCTTCGACTCGGCCCACGAGAAGAGGAGGATCGGGATCACCGCGAGCGGGATGACGCCGAAGTAGTTCCCGAACATCCCTGGCAGGTCGAGCATCGGCGCGAACGCCGTCACCGTCGTCATGACCGCGAAGGTCACGGGTACGGCGACCTTGTGGGCGCCGCGGATCGTCGCTGCGAGCTGATCGCCGCCAGCCTTCTGCTCGGTGAAGACGCTCTCGCCGATGACGATCGCGTCGTCCACGACGATCCCCAGGACGAGGATGAACGCGAACAGCGAGAGCATGTTGATCGACAGGTCGAGCCCCGGCATCAGCCAGAACACGCCCATGAACGAGATCGGGATGCCGGCCGTCACCCAGAACGCGAGGCGGAAGCGCAGGAACAGCGCGAGCACCACGAACACGAGCAAGAGGCCCTGCAGGCCGTTCTTGCCGAGCAGCGACAGGCGACCCTTGAGCAGGATCGACGAGTCGGCGAATGGCGTGAGCGTGACGCCCTCGGGGAGAGAAGGCTGCTTCGCCTCGACGTACTCGTAGATGCTCTCGGCGATCTGGATGGCGTTCTCATCGCCGGTGCGGAAGACCTGGACCTGGACCATGGGGTCGCCGTTCAGGCTCGCTTCCTGCGAGGTGTCCTCGAAGCCGTCCACGACGGTCGCGACGTCTCCGAGGGTAAGCCGCGACCCGTCGGGGTTCGTGATGAGCACGAGCTCGCTGAAGTCCTGCTTGTCGTAGGCCTGCGCCTTCGTGCGTAGCAGCACCTCGCCGCCCGAGGTCTTCAGCGTGCCGCCGGAGAGGTCGAGCGAGCCGAGCCGGACCGAGCGCGCGAGGTCGTCGAAGGTGAGGCCGAAGCGCTGCAACGCCTCCTCCGAGATCTCGATGGAAACCTCGAACGGGCGCGAGCTCGCGAGCCGCACCTGGCTGATGCCCTCGAGCTCGCTGATCTCGTCGCGGATCTCCTCGCCGAGGTTCGTGAGTGTGTGCTCGGCGACCTGCCCGGAGATGCCGACGTTGATGACCTGCTGGCGCATCGTCAGCTCCTCGATCACGGGCTTCTCCGCGAGCTCGGGGAACGTGCTGATCGCGTTGACGCGCGTGGTGACGTCGTCCATCACCTTCGAGGAGACGGCGTTGCGGTCCAGCTCCACGAGCACGGTTCCGACGCCTTCACTGGCGACCGAGGTCACGCGCTTGACGTCGTCGAGGGCGTGGACCTCCTCCTCGATGCGCGTGCAGATGGCCTCCTCGACCTCCTCCGGCGCGGCGCCCGGGTACGGCACCGTGATGCTGATGCGGTCGAGCGCGAACTCCGGGAAGAGCTCCATCTTGATGTTCGGCCACGACAGCGAGCCGCCCACGAGGACGACGATCATGACCAGGTTGGCGGCGACGGGGTTTTTGGCGAACCAGGCGACGATGGACTTCATCGGACGGAGCCCTCCACGCTGACGTCGTTCGCCTCGAACAGGGCGGCGCCACCTGACGCCTCCGCTGCGGGCGCGCCGCGGTCCACGTTCACGTCGCGGACCTGCATGCCGTTCGTGACGATCTCCAGCGGCGAGATCACGACCCGCGTGCCCTCCTCGATCTTGGCGCGCACGACGACGTTCTCGCGCTCCGCGCGGATGATCTCGGCGTCCACGAAGCGCAGGCGATCGTTCTCGTCGAGGACGAACACCTGCCCGTTGTCGCGCAGGGCCGTGCGGGGCAGGACGAGGACGTCCTCGAGCACGATGCCGTGGATGCTGGCCTCCACGAACATGCCGATCGCGAGGGGCACGCTCGAGGTCGGGTCCTCCTGGCCGTACGGATCGATCACCTGGGCGACGGTCATGACCATCCGCGTGCGCGGGTCGATCTCGCCCTCGGTCCGCACGATCGTGCCCTCCCAGCGGCGGCGCTCGCCGGCGAAGGTGGCGGACAGGCGCACCAGCGGCCGCGCGTCCTCGCCCGGCCGCCCGGCGACGGGCAGCTGCAGGAACTGCAGCTCGGCGTCGGGGAGAGGCAGGCGCACCTCGGCGACGTCCGTGGCGTACAGCGTGGCGACGGCGACACCTGGCTGGACGTACTGCCCGAGGTCGACGGACTTGTCGCGGACGCGCCCGCTGAACGGAGCGGTGACCCGCGTGCGGTTCAGGTCGCGCTTGGCGCGCTCGAGCATCGCCTCGGCGGCGGCGAGCGACGCCACCGCTTCGGCGACCTGGGGCTCGCGCAGGGTGAGCGGCGTCGCTTCGCCGCGGCCGATGGTCTCCCACTCGCGGCGCGCGACCTCGGCGTCCGCGTTCTCCTCGGCGAGCCGGCGCTCGGAGCGCGCGACGTCGAGCTCGGCCTGCGCGACCGCGAGCTCGTAGTCCCGCGGATCGATCTCGAGCAGCACGTCGCCGGCCTCGAAGAAGCCGCCGCTGACGAGGTCGGGCGAGATCGCCGTCACGCGCCCGGCGACCTCGACGACGAGCCGGCTCTCCGTGCGCGGCACGACGCTGCCGCGCGACGGGACCCAGACCTCGTAGTCGGTCGATTCGGCTCGCATCGTCCGCACGCGGGGCACGATGACCTCGCGGGCCTCGGGCTCGGGGACCTCGCGCATGTCGATCAGGGTCTTCGTGGCGAAGCCGGCGAGGGCCAGCACCACCAGCGGGAGCACGAACTTGAGGAGGGTGTTCATCGGTCGCCAGGCGCCGCGGCGGCGTCTGCATCGGGGTCTTCGGTGGGGGGGGCCTGCGCCTCGGCGGCGTCGAAGCCGCCGCCGAGGGCCAGATAGAGGTCGACGCGCAGCTCGAGGTACTCGCGGCGGGCGGACAGCAGCGCGCGCTCGCTGTCGATCGCCTGCTGGCGCGCGGTGATCACGGAGAGGATGTCGCTGCGGCCCGCGAAGTAGCGCTCCTCGGAGAGCGTGCGGGCGGAGGCGGAGGTGCGCGCGGCGAGGGTCAGCTCGGCCTCGCGGCGTGCCAGGCTCTCCTCCACCGCGAGCGCCGTCTCGACCTCGACGAACGCGGCGAGCAGCGACTGCGACCAGTCGTAGAGCGCGGCTTCGGCCTCGGCGCCTGCCGCGTCGATAGCCGCGTCGAGGCGTCCGCCCTGGAACAGCGGCACGGCGAGGTTCGCGGCCCAGCTCCAGATGTCGAAGTCGGGGTCGGGCACGTCACCGATCTCCGCGGTGCGGCGTCCAGCGCTGCCGGTCAGGCTGAGGCTCGGGTAGAGGTCCTTGCGCGCGGCGTAGAGC
>CAYGST010000390.1:0-5085 GCA_964352415.1 uncultured Planctomycetaceae bacterium
CGAGCGTACCCCCGAGGAGCTGCGCCCGCTCCGCCATTCCGATCAGTCCGTAGCCGTCCGCGGCCGCGCCGGCGCCGACGGGCTCCCCGTCGTCCGCGACCCGGAGCGTCACCGCGCGCTCGTCGACCGCAACCTCGATCTGGACCCGCGTCGCTCCGCGCGCGTGACGGCGCGCGTTCGTCAGCGACTCCTGGGCGAGCCGGAAGACCGCGCCCGAGAGCGCCGTGGAGAGCAGGTCCGTGGGGCCTGAGAGCGCGACCTCGACGCGCGGGGCCTTCTCCTCCGGAGCCGTGAGGTCCAGCAGGTCCTCGACCCGCGGCGCCGGCGCGAGCTCGGCTGCCCCGTCGTCGCGGAGCACGCGCACCATCGCGCGCATCTCGGCGAGGGTACGCGACGCCTCGTCCCCGATGACGCGCAGGGCATCGACGGCGGCCTCCGCGTCCTGAGCGGACGTCGCGATCCCGGCCTGCGCGCGCACGGCGATGGCGGAGACGTGATGCGCGACGGTGTCGTGCAGCTCGCGAGCGAGGTTCAGGCGCTCGCCTGAGCGTACGTCCTCCAGCTCCTGCTCCCGCGACGCCTCGCGGTAGCGCACGGCGGTCCCGAATCCGATCGGCGCGCCGAGGATCGCGACGCCGGCGAGCACCTCGCCCGCCGACAGATCGTCCGCGGCGAGCCCGAGCGCGGCCGACGCGGCGATGACCGGCAGGCCGAGCAGGGCCTCACGCCCCGAGCCCCAGCGGAACAGCGCGTAGGGCAGGATCAGCAGGAAGGCGAGCGCGTTGAGGTCGGGGACGTCGCGTCCCGTGACGAGCCCCACCGCCTCGAAGACCCCCGTGACGGTGAAGGCGAGCGCGGTCGCGAGGAGCGGGTGCGATCGCCGCCAGACGACGGTCGGCAGGAGCGCGAGGCCGAGCAGCACTGACGCGGACGTGAGGCCGAGGTCGTTGCGCAGCGCAACCTCGAGCACTGCGACGGCGACAAGCGCGCCGAACAGACCCCAGTCCGAGGCGCTCCGCGGGCCGGTGGTCGGTCTCGGCTCGGACCAGAACGAACGGATGTGGTGGATCACGGGGCAGAGTCTACGCCGGCGTGGATCCGCGACCACTCGACAGCCGCTCGGGGCCCGAGCGGCTGCCGCACGCGTTGCGTTCGGCTCGATCGGGCAGACGCCTTGCCCGCTCGATGAACTCGTGCACGGAGCAGCGGGGCGTCACGACCCGGAGCCGCTTCAGGAGTCCCCGGTGCTTCGCCCCGGGCGCAGGTAAGCGACCCAATAGACGCCGGCGACGAGCAGGGTTCCTCCGGCGACGTTCCCGACGGTGACCGCGGCGAGGTTGCGAAACGCACCCGGGACGAAGTCGGCGGATTCGCCCGCGCCGAGCAGATAGGCGTACGGCAGGAAGAACCAGTTGGCGATCGAGTGCTCGAAGCCGACCGTCACGAAGGCAGTGATCGGGAAGAGCACGCCAACCACCTTGTCCGTGACCGAACGACCTCCGAGCGCGAGCCAGACGGCGAGGCAGACGAGCGCGTTGCACAGCAGTCCGAGCGCCAGGGCCTCGACGACGCCGAGCTCGCACTTCGCTTCGGCGACCGCGAGGGCCGTCGCTCCAACCGCACCGCCGCCGAGCCCGTCTGCGCCTCCGAGCCAGACGAAGACGGCGGTGCCGACGGCGCCCAGCACGTTGCCCAGGTACACGACCACCCAGTTCCGCAGCAACTGGAGCGCGCTGATCCTCCGCGAAGCCCACGCCATCGCCACGAGGTTGTTGCCCGTGAAGAGCTCGGCGCCGGCCACGACGACCAGAATCAGGCCCAGCGAGAACGCGAGCCCGCCGAGCATGCGCGTCACGCCGAAGCCCAGCTCGGAGCCGCTGACGACCACCAGGAAGAAGATCGCCCCCAAGGAGACGAAGGCCCCGGCGAGCACCGACAGGAGCAGCACGCTGAACAGATCGGCCCGAGCCTTGGCGACGCCGACCGACTCGACGCGCGCGGCGATCTCAGCTGGGGAGTAGGCGTCGGTGTTCATGGGTGAGCTCGTTCGGGGTCACTCACTACTCTATGGAGTCGCCCGACCTGTCGTCGCCTCCGAACGGGCCGTGTGCCGCGCGCGGCTCAGTCGCTCTCGATCCGACCGGCTTCTCGCACCATCACCTTGCCCGCGAGGTCGAAGTGAGCCTCGAAGACCGGCAACCCCGCGGCGAGAGCCGCGAGCGTCGCGCCGGCCTGAACGTCGCCGATCTCGGGAATGCGCGTGAGCAGTTGTTCCTCCGCATCAGGAGGCAGGTTCAGGAGACGGCCGACCCGATTGGCGAGGAAGTGCGCGGTCTGCTGGCGTAGGTAAGCCAGCACCTGCGGGTGGTTGACGAACATCTGCACGCCGCCGATCGACGGAGCGATCATGGGGATCGCCGAGAACGGCTGCAGCTCTTCTTCGAGCGTGACCTGGACGACGGCGCCCTCGGCGTGATCACCACCCAGCACGACCCAGTGGAGGTCCGGAGAGCCGCTCCAGAGACCGTGATAGAAGGCCTCGAAGAAGTTCCTGACCAGCGCGGGACGAACCCGGTAGGCCTCGGGGTGGGTCAGCGCGAGCTTGAGGTGTCCGCAGCCCACGTGGTCCGGCTGAACGAGATGCTCGAGCAACGCCGAGCGCAGCGGCTCCGGCGGGCGTCTTAGGAAGCCTTCCCAGTCCTCGATGGTCCTGAGTCCGGCGACCGAGTTGGCGAGTCGCTCGTCCGATCGCAGGCTGCGGGTCAGCCTGTTGAGGGCGTGGTTGTCGGTGTGGAGGTAGATGCCGCCGAAGGTGTCGGCGAAGGCCTGCGCGAGGCCCGCGATGTGCTCGACCGGAACCTCCTGGCCGACCACCGACTCGACCGCGGCCAGGCCGAGGATCAGCTCGCCGGCGTCGCCCCCCGGCGTGCCGATGATGGCGCGGTCCTCGCGGCCGTCGACGCAGGAGGTCTTCGTGGCGAGCAGGAAGGCGGCGAGCTTCACGCGCCGCACCTTCGCCGGGTCGCCCAGGTGCGCTTCGATCGCCTCCTTGCTCAAGGGCTTCTTCTGCGAGATGCCCCCGAGGAGTCGGCCGTCGGACCCGTGGCCGGGTGCGGGCGGTGAGAGCACTCGCTCGGCGATCCCCTCGTCACGGGAGACGCCGTAGCCCTTTGCCTTCCAATCGATCATGCCGCCGTCGAGCGCGGCGACGGTCGTCATCCCGAGCGACGAGAGGTAGCGCGCCGCCGTGCTCGAGCGCACGCCGTTGCTGCAGACGAGGACGACCGGCGTGTAGGCCGTCAGCACCGAAGCGACGTCGGCGATGCGGTCCAGGGGCATGCGCCACACCCCGGGGATGTGGCCGAGCGGCCCGAGGAGCTCGAGGTGGTCACGGACGTCGACGATCCAGACCCGCGGCCCGGCCTCGGCGACGAAGGACGACGGCAGCAGAGGCGTGCCGTCAGCACTGGAGCGGCGCTGAGCAGACCAGCGCTCACGGAGGAGGACGTCGGGATTCGAGAGGTCGGAGAGAGGCATGCGCTAGATCCTACGCAATACCAATCCGGTGCCGCACACAGCTTCCATACGGTGTCGCACACCTGCCGTTGTCCCGCGCTCCAAAAGTGCCGCAGCAACTCCGCTCCACCGCAGTTCAATGGGGCATCGTGGCGGCCAGTGCCACGTTCGCGACCTCGGAGACGACCCTGGCGTAGTCGTCGTCCTCGAGGATCGCATGGCGGTGCACCTCGACGTGCCGGGCGATGGCCCAGCGACTGGCTCCGCAAACACTCGCCACCTGCGCGATCGGGAGGCAGCACAGATCCCGTAGGAGTCCGGTGCGCGCGAGCTCCGAGCCCCTCCACGTGGACGAGCCGCGATCGACGAGCCACTCACCCTGCACGTCCAGTCGGCTGCGAAGCGCTCGATGAACAGCGGGTGGTCCGCAGACCGGCAGCCCGATCTCCATCCCGTCCGCCAGTCGCGCCTTTCGCGCCATCCAGCGGCGCACCTGCGGCGGTGTCTTACCAACGAGATCGTCGAGCGGATCGAGCTCGCGAGTCGACGCCATGCGGAGTTCGATCAGGTCGGTCAGGGAGTCGAGATCTTCGCCGTCGCGCGGCCCGAACGTCGCCAGGTAGGCCGACGCATCGAACTCCGCCGAGCCCGACCGCTCCACCGCGTACCGCTCGACCCATTCTCTCGACAACCAGGGGGTACGAAGCCGTTTCAGGTAGGTACGCGCGCTCCCGAACTCGTGCTCCGCAGCCGTGGTGACGAGGCGCGCTCGAACCGCGTTCGCATCGATGTATCGAACCACCGCTCTTCGATAGGCGTTCGAGCGAACGGGCTTCGAGAAGAAGCGAGCGCGAATCAGCGGTCCGTCGCGGCGGCGTCTCCGGTTGAAGTGGCGAGAGTACGCGCACTGCAGACGGCGCATGCCCTCCGACATCTCGCCGATCGGGCTGCGCACGAGGAGGTGGAAGTGCGTCGTCATGAGGCAGAACGCGTGCAACTCCACACGTCCCGCCCGCACTTCGAGCGCGAGCCGCGAAAGGAAGTAGCGCTTGTCCGAGCGCGTCTCGAAGTAGGGCCGCTTGGCGACCGCGCGATTCACTACGTGGTGCCAGCTGCCGGGGCTGTCTGCTCGGGGTCGTCGTGCCATGCCACGGGATTGACGTTGGCGGGCGTCGACGGTTTCGGTTGCTGTGGTACTTCGTGTTGCGATCGCAACGGTGGGTGTGCGACTCCGTATGGAAATCTGCTCGCTCGGGGCTCGCTGGGGCGGCTCCGGGCTCAGCGCGGATGCAACGCGACATCGAGACGGGTCGTTTGCCCCGCCTGCACTTCGACGACACCGACGACCGGGAGCCAGGCGGCGCCGGCCACGCGGTAGGCGTAGCGTCCGGGCTCGAGCACGGACGCGTTGCGGTGCGTCGTCCCGGGTGTCCAGCGCTGGCTCGGCGACCAGGGACTGCGCTCGTCGAACGCCCACAGCCGCTGCCCCGGGTCGCTCCCGGGAGCGACCGCCCCATCGGCGACGTCGCCGATGTCGACGGACACACCGTGTTCGAGGAGCCAGCTCAA
>CAYGST010000391.1:0-5059 GCA_964352415.1 uncultured Planctomycetaceae bacterium
CGTCCGGGGCGAGTACCGCCTCCTCGCGGATTCGGAGGGAGCCGCTCGCTCGCGCGAGGTGCGCCACGTCGCTGGCGCCGCGCCGGTCAGGTTGACGCTGCGCGAAGGCTCCGACGTCTCGTTCGTGCTGGGCCCGAAGAGGCCCGGGGGCTGGAGCGTCGTATCCGCGCTCCTCAGCGAAGCCGGCACGCACGAGCCCATTGCCCCCGACCTGTTCCAGCCGCTGCACCTTCACAGTGAGGACCCGGCCGTTCCGATCGGCGTGTACGACCTCACGGTCACGACCCACGCAGGTCACGTCGGCCGCGCCCTGAGCGTCGACGTGGCTCCGGGAGGACGTCCCGTGGAGATCACCGTCGACTTGGCCCCCGGCGCGCCGATCCGGGTCGAGGTCGATTCCCCGAGCGTCGTCGGCTACACGCTGTCCGCGGACGGCGCGCTGTGGGGAGTCGGGCACCGCAGCGCCTTCACGCAGCACCACGCCCCGGTGGGAGCGGTCGTGGTCCGTGGCTTCTCCGCGAAAGGAGAGCCGATCGAGGAGCGGGTCGTGGAGACGCAGCTCGGCGTGGACACGGTCGTCAAGCTCTGAGCGTCGGCGAGGCCCATCGAGCGACCCGGGGCTGGACTGCCCGCGGCGATTCGATCAGTCGACCGCCGGCCCGCTCTTCGCCTTCGGCGGCGCCTTGCGAAGCACGTCGAGGGCGAAGCGGAAGGCGACGATCAGCAGGGTCGCCGCGAGCATCTTCTCGGCCCAGACCGACACGCCGGGGATGTGAACGAGCTGCACGCCCAGGAAGGCGCCGATCCCGGCACCGATGGCGAAGCTCGCGGAGCGGCCGAGGTCGAGCTGGCCCGCGCGGTAGTAGAGGAACATCGAGCGCGTCGACGTGATCGTCGCCATCGCCATCGAGCAGGCGCGGGCGCCGAGGTGACCCAGCGCCGGCACGAACATCATCAGCGCCGGCACCGCGACGAGTCCCCCGCCGATGCCGAGCAGCGGCGCGACGAAGCCCCCGCCGAAGCCGATCGCGCCCGCCAGCCAGAAGTCGCGCGTCTCGAGCCCTTCCAGGACGTAGAGCCCCCCGTCCGCCGCCTCCGGCTCGGGCACGAGCCCCAGCAGCCGCACGCCGACGAAGGTCAGCGCGATCGCGAAGACGAGCTTGAGCTTGCGCGCCGACACGACCTTCGCGACCCGGAACCCGAGCTGCGCCCCGACGAGGCTGCACACGATGAGCGCCAGGATGATGCGCCAGTCGAGGCCGTTGTCGGCGTGCAGGAGCTCCGCGAACGTGGCGGAGATCGTCGTGGCGGCGACGAGCGCCAGCGACGTGACGATCGCCTCCTTCAGCGTCAGCTTGTAGACGTAGTGCAGGATGGGCACGGCGAAGAGCCCGCCGCCGATCCCGCACATCGCGCCCCAGGCGGCGATCACCACGCCGATCAGGCCGATGCCGATCCCCTTGGTGCTGGGCGGTGCCTTGCTCACCGGCGCCTGCCTCACTACGGACCCGTCCCCCGGGAGGGTCTTGGGGGGGTCGTCGCCGGAGCTCATCCGCCCCTGGTCTACGGCTTCGCGACGGCGAGACAACTGCGCAGCGCGGAATCTGCTGCGCCGCCGCCAGTTCACAGGCCCCACGCGCGAACCGGTCTCAGTCGCTCGTCGAGCGGATCAGCGCAGCGAGGTCCGTCGAGGAGTGGTGCTTCGGATCGCCGCAGATCGCGATCGCGATCCCCAGCTCGCGGTCCACGGCGGCCTCCGGCACGGTGTCGCGCGTGTAGTCCGGCCCCTTCGCGTGCACGTTCGGGCGCAGGACGCGCAGGCTCTCCTCGAGCGTGTCCTCCTCGAACTCGAACACGCGGTCGACGGGGTTCAGCGCGCGCAGCAGCTCCGCACGCTCGGTCGCCGGCATCCACGGGCGCGGCGCGCCCTTGTAGCGCCGCACGGACTCGTCGGAGTTGATCCCGACCAGCAGCACGTCGCCGTGGGACGCCGCGTCCTCGAGGTAGCGCAGGTGGCCGACGTGCAGCAGGTCGAAGCAGCCGTTGGCCAGGACCACGCGACGGCCGTCCGCACGCCAGCGCCGGACGTCCTCCGCGAGGCGCTCACGCGCCGAGAGCGCGTTGGGGATGCGATAGCTCATCGAAAGTCGACGCGCGAGAGGCGCGTGGGTGCGGGGCAGCTCGCGAGCGCCCCTTCCAGCTCCGCGCGGGTACAGACCGCGGTTCCGTTCTCCATGACGACGACGCCGGACGCAGCGTTGGCGAGGCGCATGGCCTCCGCCGGCTCGGCGCCCGCGGCGAGCGCGAGCGCGAAGACGCTGGCCGCCGTGTCGCCCGCGCCGCTGACGTCGGTCACCTCGGAGCCGCCCGAGGCCGCGACCGCGACGCCTTCTTCGGGGAGGCCGGCGCCGAACAGCGCCATGCCGAGGTTGCCGCGCGTGACGAGCAGGTAGAGGCTCCCCGCGCGCACCCACAGCTCGCGCGCGACGCGGCGCAGCTCGCCGACGTCGTCGAGCCCGGCGGGGTCCGCGCCGGTGAAGCGCGCCAGCTCGCCGACGTTCGGCGTCAGCGCCGTGATGCCCTCGAAGCCCTCCGGCGTGCTGCGCGGATCGAGCACGACGACCTTGCCCGC
This sequence comes from uncultured Planctomycetaceae bacterium, assembly GCA_964352415.1. Classification (GTDB taxonomy): domain Bacteria; phylum Planctomycetota; class UBA1135; order UBA1135; genus JABACD01. The sequence continues at coordinate 2,633 of CAYGST010000391.1, forward strand.
CGCGGCGAAGCGCCGCGCGAGCTCGGCGAGCGGCGCGCCGACGAGGCCGTAGTCGTAGTCCGAGACGACGAGCGCATCGAGCTCGTGCAGGCGCTGCTCGAGCTTCGCGAGGATGCGCGCGGCGAGCTCGGCCGGAACCGGCCCCGCGGGCTCCTTGTCGATGCGCAGGACCTGCTGCGGGAAGCGGCGCGCCTCGGCGGCAACGACGCGCGTCTTGGTCGGTGTCGTCCAGGCGGGGTCGGAGATCACGCCCTCGGTCACGGCGCCGTCCGCTTCGAGCGTGCGCAGGAGCTCGCGGCCGGAGCCGTCACGCCCGACGAGGCCGAAGACCTCGACGCGCGCGCCCAGGCTGCGCAGGTTCCGCGCGACGTTCGCGGCGCCGCCCGCTCCGATCGACTCCGAGCGGTGCTTGAGCACCATGACCGGCGCCTCGCGCGAGAGCCGGCTCGGCTCCGCGTGCAGGTAGTGATCGGCGACGAGGTCCCCCACCACCGCGACCGCGAAGCGGCCGAAGTCCGGCACCGGGCTCGGGCTCACGCCGGCTGCTCCTCCGCCCGCGCCGCCTTCTCGACCTCGGCCGAGGTCGGGCGCGCGGCGGCCGTGAACCACTCGCGGCCGGCCTCCTCGGCGAGGAAGAAGTCGGAGCGCACCCCCATGAAGTCGTTGAACTTGATCGCGTAGTGCAGCTCGCCGGCTTCGGTGCAGGCGGCCGAGAGCTCGGCGTCGAGCGCGTTGACGGTCGGCTCGAAGGCCTCCCACGCGGCGCGGTCCATGGCCAGGATGCGGTCCACGACCGGCTTGTAGCGCGCGGACGCCGGCGCCTCGCGGTAGTGCGACATGCGCGAGTTCACGAACCACGGCATGCAGCGCCCGAGCTTGGCGATGAAGAGGTTCTCGTCCTCGCCGAAGTCGAGCGCGCTCGCCTCGGTGAAGTCCGTCTGCTCCGCGAGCTTGTCGACGTCGACGTGGCCGGCTTCGATCGAGAGGTTCCAGGAGTCGGTGCCGGGGAACGGGAAGAAGTACGACGCGCGGAAGCGGCCGACGCTCGACTCCGCGAGCACGTCGACGGTCTCCCAGCGCTCGTCGTGCGTCTCGGTCGGCAAGCCGATCATCACGAACGCCGACGTGTGCAGGCCGTGCTCCTCGGCGGACGAGACCGTCTCCATGATGTCGCTGTGCGTCATGTGACGCATCAGCACCTTGCTGCGCACGCGCTGCGAGCCCGACTCGATGCCGAGCTTCACGATCTTGCCGCCGGCGCGCGCGAGCGCCTCGGCGACGCGCGGGTCGAGGCGCTTGACGTGACCGTTGACGACGATCGGCACCGTGAAGCCGGCCTCGACGTAGGCATCGCAGATCTTGATCGCGTGCTCGACGTTCTGGGTGAACAGATCGTCGTCGAAGATGAACGTGTCGATGTTGTCGTAGGTCTCGAGGACCTCGCGGATCTCGTCCATCATCAGCGCCGCCGGGCGGAAGCGGAACGCGTTCAGCTTGCCCACGCTGCGGCCGAGGTCCGCCTTGTACGTGTCGATGATCTTGTGGTTCAGGCAGTACGTGCAGCGGTACGGGCAGCCGCGCGACGACATCAGGCTGAACCAGCCGCCCTTGCTGGCGGTGATGCGCTCCGTCTCGAAGAGCGTGTAGTCGGGCTTGGGCAGGTCGATGAGGTCGGGGAACTCGCCGACGGGGTTGCGGGTCCAGTGCTCGGCGGCGACGGGCGCGTCATCGGCGGCGGCGGGGCGCGCCCCGGCCGTCCACGAGACGAAGTTCGAGACGTCGTCCGGGGTCTCCCCCGCCTCGGTGCGCGCGACGAGCTCGCGCAGCGCGTACTCGCACTCGCCGACGCCGACGTGGTCCCAGACGCCGTCCGCCATGACCTCCTCCGGCACGAGCGTCGGGTGGATCCCCCCGACGACCAGCGGCGGCACCGGGACGCCGCGCCGCGCGCAGTCCGCGCGCAGGGACTCGGCCAGCTGCCGCGCCTTCTCGTACTGCTGCGTAATGCAGGAGAACGCGACCATGCCGGGCTCCCACTGTTCGACGACGCGCGCGACCTCGTCGTCGCTCGGCACCGGGGGCAGCTTCTCGTTCAGGTTCACGAGCCGCGTCTCGTGCCCCGCCTCCTTGAGGACGGCGGAGATCGACGCGAGGCCGTGGTTGAACCCCATCTGGGTGTTGAGATTCGGGTAGATGAAGAGGACGCGCATGGGTGTCTCGGCTACTCGGGGTTCGGAGCGCCGCCCTTGGCGCGCTCGAGGATGTTCGTGGTGGAGCGGCCGGCGACGAGCGGCGCGAGCACGACCTGACCGCCGTGCTTCTCGACCCACTCGCGTCCGACGACGCCCTTGTCGGCCCAGTCCTCGCCCTTGACGAGGACGTGCGGCGTGACGCGCTCGATCAGGGCCGCCGGCGTGTCGTCACCGA
>CAYGST010000392.1:0-5024 GCA_964352415.1 uncultured Planctomycetaceae bacterium
TCCGCGGCCAGAGCCAGGCAACCGTACGCGGACCGCGAGCCGCGGCGCCCGTGGCCCCACCGTGCCGCCCTCCGAGCGCCATGTGAAATCCGGGGAGTCAGCGCCTGGCCTTCTCGCCCAATTTGGGGTTACGGGGTAGGCTTCGGCCGTCCTTCCCGGGCCTCCGAACCTCACGCGTTCGTCGGTCCCGGACCCCTACTCCTCGCTGGCCGCTGGCCCCTCGATCTCGCCGGGGCACACCGCGGCCGCCTCCGAGCCCGGCCTTCGCCGGGGCGTTCGCCTTCCTGCATTCACATCCAATGAGAGTCCAACCCCTCCAGCTCCCGCTCATCGCCCTTTCGGGCGTCCTCCTCGCCGGCGCGGCCGCCGCGGACCGCGTCGACTTCGAAGGCCTGCAGCCCGGTGAGATCGTGACCTCGGTCACCTCCATCGGAGGCGTCGGCCCGATCGGGGTCGGCGGCGCCAACCCGAACCTCGCCGGCCAGAACGCCGCGATCGTGTTCGATAGCGCGAACCCGACCGGCGGCGACGACGACCTCGGCACGCCGCACGCGGACTTCGGCGGGCCCGGCCAGGGCGCCGGCGGCGCCATGGGCGCCATGGGCGAGAACAACACCGCGCTCGGCAACCTGCTGATCGTCGCCGACAACCTGAACGTGGACGGCAGCGGCCTCGTCATCGACCCCGATGACTCCGCCTCGAACGCCGCCGTGCTGGAGTTCGACTTCACCGCGGTCGCCCCCGCGCGCGTCGACGCGGTCAGCTACATCGACTTCGACAACGGCCAGCAGGGCTCGTTCGAGCTGTTCGATGTCAACGACGCTTCGCTCGGCGTGTTCCCGATGGTCGCGATGGGCAACAACGGCGTGGGCACGGCGCAGACCGGCGGCGTCGACGGCGTCTTCCGCATGGTCGTGAACCTCGACGGTTCGGGAGCCCTGGTCGGCTTCGACTTCAACGGCGCGCCGACGGTCTACTGCGACAGCGCGGTGAACTCGACGGGCGTCGCCGCGACGATCAACTACAGCGGCGATCTGTCGATCAGCATCAACGGCTTCTTCCTCGACGTGGCCGGCCTCCCGCCGAACAAGCCGGGCTACATGTTCTACGGCCTGAGCCAGCAGGACGTCCCGTTCGGTGACGGCGTCTCCTGCATCGCCGGCGGGATCTTCCGCTACAAGAAGGTGCCGAGCACCGGGCCGAACGGAGTCATCAGCATCCCGCTCGACTTCAGCGATCCGATCACGAGCACGGGCCCTGGCGAGATCTTCCCCGGCATCCCGTACTACTTCCAGTGCTGGTACCGCGACCCGTCCGGCGTCGCCGGCTTCAACACGAGCAGCGCGATCTGCGTCACGTTCAACCCGTGATCGCTCGAGGTCGCTGCGGTTCGGCGTGAGGTCGGACAGCAGCTGCCTGCGAGGCTCGCCTCGCAAACGGACGCCGGGGCCCGGGAGCGTTGCTCTCGGGCCCCGGCTGCATTCGCGTCGCGAGTCAGCGTGGCGTTCGAAGGCGCCGGGTCTACGGCGCTTCGGAGAGGCGCACGAACGCCCCCGAGTGCTTCTCGGCGAGATCCTCGAACTCGGCGGGGTGGGTGCAGGCGGCCAGGATCTCGAGCGAGTCGAGCAGACGCGGCCCGGGGCGATTGAAGTACGCGTTGCCGTCCGCGACCCAGATCGCGCCGCGCTTCACGGCGGGCCAGTCGAGTCCTGCGAAGATCGCGGAGAGGACATCGCGCTCCCCGAACGTGCGCTCGAGCGCGAAGCCGCAGGGCTTGACGAGCACCACGTCGGGCGCGGGGTCGAGCGCGGCGAGCTGTTCCTTCGTGAGCGTCGGCGCGTGCTGACCCGTCTCGGTCACGAGCGCGTTCCCGCCGGCCCAAGCGACGAGCTCCGGCATCCAGGTGCCGCCGACCATCACCGGATCGAGCCACTCGATCGTGAGCAGGTTCGGTCGCGTCCCGATCGCCGCCGCGCGGGCGGCGACGGCTGCGCGCCCGCGCTCGAGCTCGACGAGCTCCGCAGCGCCGCGCGCGGGCACGCCGAAGGCCTCGGCGACCCGGGCGATGTCGTCCATGACCTCCGACCAGCGGGTCGGGTGCAGGTTCACGATCCGCGCCTCCGGCAGCAGCTCGTTGCACGCGCGCTCGACGTCCGCGAAGGACACCGCGCAGACGTCGCAGAGGTCCTGGGTCACGATGAAGTCGGGCGCGAGGCGCTGCAGCTCCTCCGTGTCGATGTCGTAGACCGCGAGGGCGTGCGTCATCAGCTTGCGCACGTCCTGGTCGATCTGCAGCGAGCTCGGCGAGAGCGAGACCTTGCTGGCGGTCAGCCGCGGGAGCGCCTCGACGCCCGCCGGAAAGTCGCACTCGTGCGACACGCCGACCAGGTTCGGCCGGCCGCCGACCAGGCAGACGATCTCGGTCGCGGAGGGCAGGAGGCTGACGACGCGCAGCTCGGCGCGGGGAGTGGTGGTGGAGGGCATGGGCGTGATGCAGGCGAGGCGGCGCCTGTCCCAGACAAGCGCCGCCTCGCGGGGGATAGATAAAAGAGAGAGCTGATCTAGAGCGGCGTGACCTTGATGTCGCCGTTGACTGTCATGAGGCAGCACAAGCGCGCGCCTTTCTCGTCGGTGGTGTGCTCGATGAGTTCGAGCTCGTCCTCGTCAGCGTCGGCGATCGCGCCGGGGGCGGCCTCGACGATCGAGCAGCAGGTGCCGCAGGCGCCGGAGGTGCAGCCGAAGGTGACGGGCGTGTCGTTGGACTGGCAGAAGTCGAGCAGCGATGTGCCAGCGTCGACCTCGTACTCCTTGCCGGTGCTCGGGAAGGTGATCTTGGGCATGGTGGGGATGCGGTGGGGAGGAGTCTGGAGGGGGCGCCGCTGGGCGCCGTGCGCGAAGACTACGCCAACCCGACGAAGCGGCGCAATCGTCTCCCGCGAGGCGGGCGGCGATCGCGCGACAAGAGCGCCCCCGATGCGGAGCGCCAGGTCCTGATTCGGGGGGCCGCGCGAGCGCACCGCGCCCGCTAGAGTGCGCGTCATGGAGATCGTCCTCGTCCACCCGGAGATCCCGCACAACTCCGGTTGTGCCGCGCGCCTCGCCGCCGCGACCGGGCTGCGGCTGCACCTCGTCGAGCCGCTGGGCTTCTCGCTGGAGGACCGCTACCTGAAGCGCGCCGGGCTCGACTACTGGCCGCAGGTCGATCTCGCCCAGCACGCCGACAGGGACGCGGCCGACCCCGACCTCGACCCCGGCTCTGAGCGTCCGCGCGCGGAGCGCCTGCGCCTCTTCTCGGCCCGCGGCGGCGCCTCGCTCTTTCAGACTGAGTTCGAATGCGACGACGTCCTGGTCTTCGGCAGCGAGAGCTCGGGTCTCCCCGCTGCCCTGCTCGCGCGCTACGCCGACCGGCGCCTCTACGTGCCGATTCGCCCGGGCATCCGCAGCCTGAACCTTGCCAACGTCGTCTGCCTGGGCGTCTACACCGCCCTCGACCGTGCGGGCGGGCTGCCGCAGAACGACGGGGCTTACGCGCCGCATCCCCAGGCCGCCGAGGACGTGAAGCCCGGCTCGCGAATCCGCGGCGAGCCCTGAGAAACCTCCGAGGGCGGGAGGTGTAGAGCGCGCAGGCCCCGAGCTGCGCGAATTCCGAGTCCGCGCCTGTCCAGGGCCGAGGCGTGCCTTAGCTTGGACGCAACGATCCCCGGTCCGGCTCCGTCCCACACGACCACGACCGTACCCCGCGATGGAACTCTACTTCTGCGATCTCTGCCAGGAGGCCGTGCCCCACGCCGACCTCCAGAAGGGGGCCGCGACCCAGGCCGGCGAACGCGTCGTTTGCCGCTCGTGCCACGACGCGATGGGCCGGACGGCGTCCGATTCCAAAGCTCGACTCGTCTCGCGTTCGAGCGCGGACGGATCGATTGAGCCCGATGCCCTGGCTGGTGTGCCCGCAGGCGACGGGGGCGCGGGTGGCGGCGCACCGCGGCGTGGCCGCCCGCTGGTCTCTCCCGGTCTCGGCGCGGTGCTCGCGATCAGTTCGATCGTGCTCACGCTGTTCGCCGTCATCGCGCTGCTCGTCCGCGTCGAGTTGATCTCCAAGCGCTGGTCCGGTGACTTCGAGCTCGCGGCGGATCGCATCCACGAGCTCGAAGAGCGCAACGCCGGCACGCGCGACATGATGGTGCGCGCGGCACGCACGGCGGGGGCGGACGCGGTCTCCGCCGAGTTCGCGCGACTCGATTCGATCGAGCGCCAGCTCGCGGAGCTGCGCCAGCTGTTGGTCGGGGCTCCGGCGGGTGAGGCCGACGTCGCCGCTGCCGACGGCGCGCTGCCGGAGCGCCGCGCGCCGCTGCTCGAGCAGGGTCTCGTGCTCCCGGGCGACGCCCTCGAGCGCGTCGACGAGCTCGAGCAGCAGCTGCTCTTCCTTCAGGCGCGCGTCTACGAGCTGCTCGAGTCCGACGCGCGCGTCGCCATGGGACAGCAGCCGGTCGAGCGCCTCGAGCTGCCCGAGGGCGAGGTCGGCCAGCTGATCGCCCAGCTCTCCCACGAGGACCCGATCGAGCGCGTCGCCGCGCTCTACTCGCTCGCGCTCGTCGACGACCCTGGAATCGTCGGTCACGTCACGGCGCTCCTGAAGGACGACGACGCCTACATCCGCGCGCTCTCCGCCCGCATCCTCCAGCGCCTCGACGCGCGCTCCGCCGTGCAGTCCCTGATCGACTCCCTGGCGGACCCCGAGGTCGCCGTGCGCGAAGCCGCCGTCGGCGCACTGCGCAGCATCACCGCCCGCCAGTTCGCCTACGACCCGCGCGGCCCGAGCGGTGATCGCTATGCGGCGGCGAAGAAGTGGCGGGGGTGGTGGAAGGAGAACTGGAAGACCTTCCTCTACCGTGGTGAGTAGGAACTGCCCGAGTTGCGTGTTGCTGAGGGTGCTGGGCCTCAAGCCGCCGCGCCCGCAAGTGCTTCGAATTCAGCCACCGACCGCCTGCCCCGCGACAGCGGGTGCAGGCTCCGCTTGCCCCACT
>CAYGST010000393.1:0-4994 GCA_964352415.1 uncultured Planctomycetaceae bacterium
ATCCTCGATCCCCAGGAGCTCGAGTTCGACTTCTCACGCCTGACGCGCTTCGTCGGCCTGGAGGACAGCGGCACGCATCGCATCGATCCCAAGGCCATCCGCGAGGCCTACCTCGCCGAGATCGAAGCCCACAACCAGAAGCTCGCGCGCCAGGCGCGCGCGCTCAGCATCGACTTCGTCGCGATGACCACCGAGCAGAGCCTCGAGGGCGTGCTCTCCGCCTACCTCGCGAAGCGCGGCGCGCGGGCCCGCGGAGGTCGCGGCTAGATGTTCGAAGGCTTCGTCAATCCGGCACTTGTCGCGGGCGTCGCGCTCGCCTCCGTGCCGATCATCATCCACCTGCTCAATCGGCAGCGGCACAAGCCGACGCCATGGGCCGCGATGCGCTTCGTGCTCGCCGCCTACCGCCAAACGCGGCGCCGGGTGCAGGTCGAGAACTGGCTCCTGTTGCTCCTGCGCGCGCTGGCCGTCGCCGCCCTCGCGCTGGCGATCGCGCGACCGTTCACCGACGCCGCGGGCCCACTCGGCGGCCTGACCGAGAGCCGTCGCGACGTCGCTATCGTCATCGACGGCTCCGCCTCGATGGGCTACCGCAGCGAGGTCGACAGCGTCTTCGAGCGCACGGTTGCGCGCGCGCGCGAGCTGGTCGAGGAGCTCGACGGCGGCCGCGGCGATCGCGCCCACCTGGTGCTCGGCGGCGCCTGGCCGCGCCTGCTCGCGTGGGGCGACCCGCGCAACGCTCTGGTCGCGCTCGACGCGTTGACCGAGCCGACCGACGAGGAGATCGACCTCGCGCTCGCCCTGGACGAGGTCCTCGAATTCGCCAAGGAAGAGGCGGCCAGCACGCAGCAGAGCCGAGTCGAGGTGCGCCTGCTGACCGATCTGCAGCGCGGCTCGTTCACGCGCGACGCCCTCGCGATCACCGACGCTGCGCCAGGCGGCGACGGCGCTGCCGAGGGCAGCAGTGGCGGACTGTTCGACGTGCTGGACGAGCTCGCCGCGCTGGACATCGAGGTGCGCGTCGAGGACCTCTCTGGCGGCGAACTGCAGCCGCCCAACCTCTCCATCCGCTCGCTCGAGATCGACGGCGCCTTGATCGGCGAGGGCGCCCCCGTCGAGGTGCGCGTCCGCGTCGCGAACCACGGCGACCTGCCGCGCATCGGGCTCCGCGTCGCGCTCGAGATCGACGGCGTCCGGCGCCCGAGTCAGATCGTCGACGTCGAGGGCCAGTCGACCACGGACGCGATCTTCCCGGTCGTCTTCGACCGCTCGGGGGATCACGCGCTCGTCGCTCGCCTCGAGGGCGACCGGCTCGCGATCGACGACCACCGCACCCAGGTCGTCCACGTCCCCGAACCCGTTCGCGTCCTCGTCGTCAATGGCGCCCCTTCGGCCGACTTCGAGGAGGATGCAGCAGCGCGGCTCCTGGTCGTGCTCGAGCCGCTGCCGGCCGAGGACGGCCTCGGCGGCGCTCCGTCGCCGTTCGCGCCGATCGAGGTCGAGCCGCGCGCCCTCGAGCGAGGCGACGTGAAGCTCGACGAGTTCGACCTCGTCTGGCTCGTCAACGTCGAGAGCCTCTCGCCCGAGGTCGTCGCGAGTCTCGAAGAGCGCGTCGCCGCCGGCGCCGCGCTGGTCATGACCCTCGGCGATCGGGTTCAGCGCGAGACCTTCAACGAGCGCTTCTTCCGCCCGGACGGCAGCGGCCTCTCGCCAGCCGAGCTCGAGCGCGTCGTGAGCGTCGCCTCGCGCCGCGAGGACTACTACCGCATCCGTCAGTTCGAGGAGCAACACCCCGCGCTCGCCCTGTTCGCCGAGCAGCGCTGGCGCTCCCTGTTCACCGAGGCTCCGTTCTACGACTTCTTCGCGGCGCGCCCGCAGGAAGACGCCAGCGTCCTCGCGCGCCTCGACGACCCGGGCGGCTCCCCGCTCTTGATCGAACGCGAGTACGACCGCGGGCGCGTGCTGCTCTGGACGAGTTCGATGCAGGAGAGCTGGACAGGCTTCCCGACCTGGGGCCCAGCGCTCGTGCCCTTCGTGTACGACATCGTTCGCTACGCCGGAGTGCCGACGCGGCCCGCGAGCACGCTCGCACCGGGCGGCTCGTTCACGGCCGAGGTCGAGCGCTTCCCCCGCTCCATCGAGCTGGTCCTGCCGGATGACTCGCGCCGCACCATCGACGCGGAGTCCGTCGAGGTCACGGGCAGCCGCTGGCGGCTGCCGTCCGTGGAGGGAGCCAGCACCGCGCGCGCTGGCCTCTACCGAATCGAGACGGAGGGCGCGGGGAGTCTCGCGTTCGCCGTGCAGGTTGCGCCCGACGAGAGTCAACTGGCGCGCCTCGGCCCCGGTGAGCTCGAAGGCTTGCACGAGGGCTTCCGCCTGATCGAGGCCGAGTCGGAGGATGCGGGCGACAGCGGCCTGCCCCAGAGCCGCGGCGAGCTGTGGCGCGGCCTGGCGCTGGCGGCGCTGCTCTTCCTCATCGGTGAGTCCCTGTGGTCCGCCTGGATCGGTCGCCGCCGGAGGGTCGTCGCATGAGCCCGCTCGCCGCACTCCTCCCGCAAGACACGACTGCCGACTCGCTCGAGGTCGGCGTGCGCGAGAGCCTGCGCCTGCTCGAGCTCCCGGAGCTCTGGGTCGTCGTGCTCGTGCTCGCTCCGCTCGCGGTCCTGGTCGCCTGGACGGCCTACGCGCGCGAGCCCCTCTCGCGCGGCGCGCGACTCACGCTCAGCGGCCTGCGCTTCACCGCGCTCGCCTTACTGTTCCTGGTGCTGTTCCGCCCCGTCCTCGTGCAGCGCAGCGAGGAGGTGCGGCCCGCCGAGGTCCTCATCCTCGTCGACGACTCCGCCTCGATGCGGCGCCAGGACGCCTACCTCGGCGACGAACAGGCGCGCCAGGCGCTCTCCGCCTGGCGCAGCGGCGCGCTCGAGGAGACCTCACGCCTCGACCTCGCCACGGGCGCGCTACGCGAGCGGCTACTGCCCCACCTCGCCGAGGGCGAGTACGAGGCGAGGCTGTTGCGCTTCGCCGAGGACGCCGCTCCCATCGCCGACCTCTCGAACCTCGGCGGACGCGGTCGCGGAACCTACGTCGGCGACGCGCTGCAGCAAGGGCTCGCGCTGTCGCGCGGACGCCACCTGACGGACATCGTCATCCTCTCGGACGGCCGCTCCAACGGCGGAACCTCGCCCCTCGACGCGGCTCGCACCGCGAACGCCACGGGCATCCCCGTGCACACCGTCGTGATCGGGGACGCGCGCCGCGAGCGCAACGTCTTCGTCGAGCTGACCGAGGTCCCGAGCGACGTGCTCGAAGGCGACGAGATCGCGATCTCCGTGCGTGTCGCGGGCCGCGGGCTCGACCCTGGGACCGAGACGATCGTCACACTCGAAGAGCTCACGGGCGACGACGGCAGCTCGCGCCTGATCGCCGAGGAGACCTCGGCCCCGAACGAGTCCGGCGAACGCAAGCGCTTCCTCGCCCCGGCCGAGGCCCCCCGTCAGGGCGAGCGCGTCCGACGCTTCCGCGTGAGCGTTCAGCCCATCCCGGAAGAGACGCTGCTCGACGACAACAGCGTCGAGTTCGCGGTGCGCGTCAATCCGGCCGAGATCCGCGTCCTCTACATCGACGGCTATCCGCGCTGGGAGTACCGCTTCCTGAAGGAGCTGCTCAAGCGCGCCGACCAGAACATCTCGTTGCAGGTGTACCTGATGTCGGCGACGCCCGACTTCATCCAGGAGCGCTCCCCGGGCCTCCAGGCGCTCACCGAGGTCCCGGTCGACCGCAAGGAGCTGCTGGAAAACTACGACGTCATCCTGCTCGGCGACGTGAACCCGGACGCGATCTCGCCGGACCCCGCGCGCTGCGAGGAGTTCCGCAAGTCGCTGCTGGAGTTCGTGATGCGCGGCGGCGGCGTGATGTTCATGGCGGGCGAGTACGAGAACCCGCGCAGCTTCCTCGACACCGAGCTCGAGGAGCTGATGCCCGTCGTGCTCGACTCGACGAGCGGACTGCCCTACCAGGGCGACACGACCTTCGAGTTCAAGCCGGCCCTCGAGACGCCCGCCCAGCCGCACCAGATCGTGCGCCTGCACGCGGACCTCGAGCTGAACCGCATCCTGTGGGAGGAACGCGAGGGCCTGCGCGGGCACTACTGGTACTCCGCGGTCGGACGCGCAAAACCAGGCAGCCAGGTGCTCCTGCGCCACCCGACGGAGAGCGGCCCCTACGGACGTCACCCGCTGATCGTCACGGGCTACTACCCGTCCGGCCGCACGATGTTCCTCGCGATCGACTCGACCTGGATGTGGCGCTACCGCTACGGCGACCGCTACCACGGCCGCTTCTGGCGCAACGCGATCCGCTGGCTCGCGCTCGGGCGCCTGAAGAGCGGCGACCGTCGCTACACACTCGATAGCCTGCGCACGGGCTACAGCCTGGACGAGCGCGTGACGCTCGAAGCGCGCGTCCTCGACGAAGACTACCGACCGAGCGATCGTCCGCTGCAGGAGATCCACCTCGAGGGCGAGGACGGCGAGGAGCGCGTCCTCTCCGCTGCGATCGTCCCTGGCCGCGAGGGCGTCTACCGCGCCTCGCTCGAGCTCGGTCGCCCGGGGCTCTACCGCGCCTGGATCGAGGTCGGCGGCGAGGAGATCGCCACGACCGAGTTCGAAGTCCTCTTGCCCTCGCGCGAGAACGCGGACCCCTCGCCCGACCCCGAGGCGATGGCCGCGCTGGCGTCGGTGTCGGGCGGTCGCAGCGTGGCCCTGGCCGACCTGGACGAGCTCCTGGCCGAGTTCCCGGGAGGCGAAGAGCGCCGCGAGCCCATCTCGTCGCGCCTCGACGACGCCTGGGACAACTGGTGGACGCTCCTGGCGATCCTGTCCCTCCTCACCGCGGAGTGGGTCCTGCGCAAGCGCTTCCAGCTCGTCTGACCCCCTGGAGACCCCGCCCGCTACGGCCCAAGACAACCTCGACGGAACGCCGATAGACCCCTGAGG
>CAYGST010000394.1:0-4992 GCA_964352415.1 uncultured Planctomycetaceae bacterium
CTCGGCGCGCAGCGTGATCGTGCGCGTGAGCGCGTCGCCGACCGTGAGCTCGAGGAGCCCCTCCGCGTCGAACGCTGGCTCGAAGCGCTCGTCGACCGACAGCTCGCTGGTCGTCACGAGCGCCGTCCCGGGGGGGACTCCCGCGGGCAGCTGCGCGCGCGCCTCGAGCGCCGGCGTGGCGATCGCGACCTCGCCCGCGCCGAGGTCGACGCGCACGCCGATCGGCGGGATCGTGAGCGTGCCCGGTCGCTGCGGGAACAGCAGCAGCTCGTAGCGCTGCGTCGTGTACTCCGCGCCGCCCTTCGACTCGCTGCCGAGCACGGGCGATCCCGGAGACTGCTGCAGCAGCGCCCCTTCGACCCGCGGCAGGTCGAAGCGCGGCGAAGCGTTCGGTCGCGACTCCATCAGGACGGTGACGTAGACGCGCACGCGCTCGCCGACCCAGGCGTCGCGTTCGGGGACGAGCTGCGTGCGCAGCTCCACCGGGTCGCCGGCGAGCGCGAGCAGCGCGAGTGCGTGCAGGAGCATCAATCGTCGCCTCCGACCTGCGCCTGGTACGAGAACTTGGCGCGCAGGAAGTCCGCCGGCTGCGTCTGGACGTTGCGCAGCCACAGCTCGCGCAGCGCGTCCTCGCCGAGCGGGTCACCGCCGGTGGCCTCCACCTCGTCGCCACCGCTGTTCTCTCCCTTGGTGAACACGATGTCGTCCGCGCCGACCTCCGTGGCCTCGCCGAGCTCGACCTCGGTGCGGATGCGCGCCGCCGCGACGTCGCGGTTGTCGGCTGCTGCGCCCCAGTCGGGCCGCAGCTCCAGAGCGCGCTCGTAGCTGGCAACCGCATCCTCGTACTTGCCGAGGAAGACGAGCGCGTTGCCGTGATCGAACGCGGCCTCCGCCGTGCTGAGAGAGCTCCACAGGTCGGCGGCCGACTGGAACTCGCCGTCGCGGTACAGCGCCGTCGCGCGCCAGCTCGGGTCGCGGAAGGTCTCGGACGCGCGCGCCGCGTCGCCGCTCGCCAGGGCGCGTGCAGCGACCTGGTCCGCCGTCCACCACGGGGCGTCGAAGGCGAGCTGCGCGATGAGCGCAGCTGCGGGGACGCTCGCGAGCGCGAGGAGCGCGGAGCGCTTCACGCGTCCCTCCCCGGCAGCGCGATGGACCAGCCGCGGCGCGCCCAGGCGAGCAGCGCGGCGGCCACGAGCCATACGAAGAGGTGCCCGTCGTCCTGCCACTTCGGCGCCTCGTCCTCGCCCGTGACGCTGCCGATGCGGCTCGTCGCCGCGGCGGCCAGGCGCTCGACGTCGGCGCCGTCGGGCGTGACGGCGACGTGGACGCCGCCGGTGGCGGCTGCCAGCTCCTGGAGCGATGCGGGGTCCGTCGGCGGCGCGCCGATCGCCAGGACGTGCACGGGCACTGAACCGGCGGCGCGGATCGCGTCGAGCTGCTCGGGCGCGACGCCGTCGCCGAGCAGGATGATCGACCCGGGGCGCCCGGCGCGCTCGAGCTCCGCGTTCGCGAGCGCGATCGCGCTGGCAGCCGCGTGCCCCGGCGTGGGCATGACCTCGGGCGCGAGGGCGGCGGCGAACTCCTGAACGATGGCGCTGTCCTTCGTCAGCGGGAGCACGCGGTGAGCGCTGCCCGCGTACGCGATCAGGGCGACCTCGACGTCGCCGCGCAGCGCCAGGAGATCCCCGACCTTCTGCGCGGCGCGCTCGAGCCGCGAGGGCTGCACGTCGCCACGCGTCATGGTCTCCGAGACCTCCATCACGATCACGAGCCCCGCGCTGTCCTCGGCGAACGGGGCCGGCGCGCGACGCCAGCTCGGCCCGGCGAACGCGAACGCACCGATCAGCCAGATGGCCGCGAGCAGGTGCACGGGCTGCAGCCGCGAGCCGCGCTCGGAGCGCAAGAGCAGCGCGTCGAGCAGGTGCGGCTCGATGGCGCGCGACCAGGCGCGCCGCGGGTCGGCGCTGCGCGCGACGGCGAACCAGAGCGGAACGAAGACCGCCAGGAGCAGCAGCGCCTCGGGGCGCGCCAGGTGCAGGGCGCCGATCACCTGCGCCTCCGCTCGCGCAGGTGGGCGGGCACGTGTCCGAAGCCGAAGAACAGCAGCGAGAGAGCGAGCAGCGCGCCGAGCGGCCAGGCGTAGAGCTCGCTCCTCGGTCGAAAGCTCTCCGTCTGGACGTCGCGCGTGTCGAGTTCGTCCAGGCGCGCGTAGACGGCCTCGAGCTCCTCGAGGTCGCCGGCGCGCGCGTAGGTGCCACCCGTCGTATCGGCCATCGCGCGCAGCGTCGTCTCGTCGAGGGCCTCCTCGCCGACCGAGCGCGGGTCGCCGATCGCGACGGTGTGGACGACGATCCCGCGGTCCTCGGCGACGGCCGCCGCCTTGTCGGGCGGGACGCGACTGCCCGTGTCGTTGCCATCGGTGAGGACGATCAGCACGCGCTCGTCGAGCTCACTCTCCTCGAAGACGTGGATCGCGAGGCCAATGGCGTCGCCGATGGCCGTGCGCGGCCCGGCCATGCGCACCTGCGCCTCGTCGAGCAGCAACCGGCAGACCTCGAGGTCCTCGGTGAAAGGCGCTTGCACGAATGCGGCGCTGCCGAACAGGATCAGCCCGACGCGGTCGCCTTGGCGGCGCTCGAGGAAGTCGTCGAGCACGCGCTTGACGCCGGTCAGCCGGTCGACGCGCTCGCCGCCGGGCAGCTCGAAGTCGGCGGCCTCCATCGAGCCCGAGAGGTCGACGGCCAGCAGGAGGTCGCGGGTCGCGAGCGTGCGCTCGACGGGTTCGCCGATCCACTGCGGCCGCGCGAGGCAGGCGAGGGTCAGGAGCCAGGCGAGCACGAAGGACGCGGGCTGCACCCCGCGGCGCCGCGCGACCTCACGGCCCTGGGCCGCGTCGACGCCGAGCGAGTCGGCGAGGCGCGCGACGAATGGTCCATAGACGGCGTTTCCGCTGGGCTGGTGCGCGGGCGCGAGCCAGCGCACCAGCAGCGGTAGCGGCGCGAGCCAGAGCACCCACGGAGCGGCGAAGGCGATCATGCGACCGGCCCCTGGGCGCGGATCCAGAGCTCGGCGGCGTCGAAGGGCGCCGCGGTCGTCGCCGCCGCGTCGCGCCGCGGCGCAAGCGGCGATCCGTAGCTGCAGGCGTCCAACGCCGCGCCGGCGCCGGTGGCGAAGCGCCCGTCGCCGCCGGTGCGATCCAGGAAGCTCCACCAGTCGGGTCCAGAGAGCGCCGCGACCTCGGCGCGGGGGTGCGCCACGAGCGCGACGCGCTTGAGCAGGCGCGGGAGCTGCGCATCCGGCGCAGCGTCGCGCAGGGCGGCGAGCTCAACGAGAGCCGCGCGGCGGTAACGCAGCGCGCGTCGACGCCGCGCGAACTCGATGACGGCTACGACGGCGAGGACGAGCAGCGCGGCGCCGACCAGCCACCAGCCCGGCGCGCTCGGCCAGAGCGAGACCGGGGGCGGCGTCACGATGTCGTGCAGACGGGAGAGGTCCCCGGCGCGCTGGACGGCCTGGCTCATCGGCGCGGCCCTCCGCCGAGCTGCGCGCGAACCTGTTCGACGACGTCGGCCTCCGAGGTCAGCGTGAGCAGCGGAACATCGATGCGCCGCAGGAACTGGCGGGCCTCGTCGACGAGCTCGTCGAAGCGCTCGAGAACGCGCGCGCGGGTCCGCGCGTCGGAGGTGTCGACCTCGAGGCGCGCGCCGGCGTCGGCGAAGGTCAGGCGGCCGACGTCCGGGAGCGCGCGGCCGAGCGGGTCGTGCACGAGCAGCCCGACGACGTCGTTGTGCGCGGCGATGCGCTTGAGCCAGCGCTCGCTCTCGGCGTCGTACCCGTTGAAGTCGCTGATGAGCAGCACGAGATGGTCGTGGGTGGCGACGCGCGCGGTCTGCTCGAGCGCTCGATTGAGCGCGCCGGGGTCGTCCTCCGCGGCGCGGCCCACTTCGAGTTGCCGGTTGAGGTGCACGAGCTCGCGCAGGAGGTGCAGGACCGTCACGCGACTGCGCTTGGGCGCGATGAAGCGCGTCT
Organism: uncultured Planctomycetaceae bacterium; assembly: GCA_964352415.1. Taxonomy (GTDB): domain Bacteria; phylum Planctomycetota; class UBA1135; order UBA1135; genus JABACD01. The sequence continues at coordinate 4,030 of CAYGST010000394.1, forward strand.
CCTGATCCCCGAAGAGGATCCCGCCGCAGCGGTCGTCCTGCTCCAGCACGCGCCAGGCCGCGAGCGCGGCGGCCTCGGCGGCGACGACCGACTTCATGCGGCTCTTGCTGCCGAAGAACATGCCCATGCGCTGATCGACGACCAGCAGCGCGGGGCGGTCGCGTTCTTCGGTGTAGACGCGCACCTGCGGCTTGCGCAGCCGCGCGGTCGCCTTCCAGTCCATGTTGCGCGAGTCGTCGCCGGGCCGATAGCCGCGGATCTCCTCGAAGTTCAGCCCGCGACCGCGCAGGCGTGAGGCACGGTTGCCCGCGAGGAGACTCGTCAGCGGCTGACGGGGCAGCAGGTGGAAGCCGCTCGCCGCGTGTCGCAGCCGCACGAGGTCCTCGAGCTCGACGTGGACGCCCTTCGCGCTCATGGGCTGGGCTTCAGGCAACCGCCACCAGCTCGAGCAGGCGGCTGAGGATCTGGTCGGCGTCGACGCCGTCGGCGCTCGCCTCGTAGGAGAGGTTCAAGCGGTGGCGCAGGACGTCGTGGGCGACCGCGCGCACGTCGTCAGGCAGGACATGGTCGCGTCCGCGCAGCCAGGCGAGGGCGCGCGCCGCCTTGTCGAGGCCGATACCGCCGCGCGGGCTCGCGCCGACTGCGATCCAGCGCCCGAGGTCCTCGGCGTAGTCGCCGGCGCTGCGCGTCGCGTGGATGAGGTCGACGATGTAGCGGTCGATCGCGTCGGACGACGTGACCGCCTGGATCCCGGCGCGAGCGTCGAAGATCGCCTGCTGGGGGACCTCGTCCTCCTGCACCTGGAGTTCGCCGCCGCTCCGCTCCTCGCCTCGCACCAGGCGCAGGACTTCGATCTCGTCCTCGAGAGCGGGGTAATCGATGCGCACGTGCATCAGGAAGCGGTCGAGCTGCGCCTCGGGCAGGGGGTAGGTGCCCTCCTGCTCGATCGGGTTCTGCGTCGCC
>CAYGST010000395.1:0-3049 GCA_964352415.1 uncultured Planctomycetaceae bacterium
CGCCACGAAGCTCTCGCTGCCCACGTTCGGCGGTACGCCAGCCCCCGGCGCGCCGACGGCCTGCTCATCCACGGAGAACCAGAGGTCGTCGAACGCGCCGAGCGGCGCGCCGCGCAGCCCGAGGGCCGCGAGCAGCATGGCGTCATCGCCCTGGCTCATCGCGTCGACCTCGATGCCGCACGGCGTGAACGGCTGATGGTTCACGCAGGCCGCGTACTGCGAGAGCCCGAGCTCGCTGCCCGGGTAGGCCAGGCTCGGGTTGGCGAGCGGCGCGAAGCCCGGCGCGTTCGGCCCGAAGGTCAGCACGTCCGCCTCGTTGATGCGGTTGCCGCCAGCGCCGCTGGCCGACTGCGCGAGCAGCGGGCCCTTCCAGTCGACGGTGAACGTGAAGCCGCGCTGCTGCGCCTCGGCGGAGGCGGCGAGCAGGCAGGTGACGGAGAGGGTCTGGAGGGTGCGCTTCATCGTTGGGGTCTCCGCTCGGGAGGGGTCTCGGTCTTGGGACGGCGCGGAGGCCGGCTCTGTTCCTCGGGCTGCCCCGGAGTCGGGTGAGACTCCGTGCAGCCTAGGCGGAAGCCCGGGATGCGGGCAGATCTCTCCTCGCCGAGCCGCGTGGCCGCTCTCCCGGCCCGCCTGCGCGGTGCCGCGGGAAGGCGCTGGGGCCGCGGCCGAGGATTCAGCCGCGCTCGCACTCGTCGGGCACGCCGTTCTGGTTCACGTCGCTCGAGGTCCCGAAGGCGATGTCCACGGCGTCCTCGATGCCGTTGCCGTTGCAGTCGAACTGAGGCCCGGGGAAGGCATTCCCTCCTCCCGGCAGCCCGGCGACGGCGGTCGTGACGATCGAGAGGAACAGGACGAGGATCGGTGTCGGCATGGGGGTCTCCGGAGCGCGGTTGAGGTTCGGACTCCCCCAAGGGAGCCGGCACCCCCGCCCTGGACACCAAAGATCGAAACCGACTTCGGAACCTGAGTCCCCGCGGCGGCTCAGCGGTACTCGAGCTGCACGGCCTCGGCGAAGCGCTGCTCGCGCGCCCGCTCCCAGTCGCGCAGCTCCGCCCGCGGACGGCGCGCGATCGCCGGCGGCAGCGGGTCCACGGGCCAGACGCGCGCCGTTCCGTCCTCGAAGCCCGCGAGCACGCGCACCGGGCCGTCGTCCGGGCTGAACACCGCGCAGGTCACCGCGGGGCCGTGGCCGCGCAGGTGCGCGATGACGCGCGTCGAGCGCGGGTCGAGCGCGCCGCTCACGTCGCGCACCAGGATCGTGCCGTCCGTCGAGGCGGTCAGCGCCAGCGTGCCGTCCGGGCTGAAGCAGGCCGCGGTCAGGTCGCTCGCGTGGAAGTCCTCGGCGCGCATCACGCCGCTGTCGCCCTCCGCCGGGAAGAGGTCCTGCACGCGGAACGCGCCGCGCCCGGTCCTCCCCCACACGAGCAGCCGCCGGCCGTCCGACGACCAGTCGACGCCGGCGGGCGGGAAGACCGCGAGCGGCTCGCGCCAGGCCGAGCCGTCCTCGAGGTCGATGAAGTCGATGCGCCGGTCCGCGCGCGCGATCGCGGCGTAGCGGCCGGTGGGGTCGAAGGCGACGTCCTGGACGAGCCGAGCCGGGCCGTCCTCGGAGCGCGCCGGCTCACTCGAGCTTCCTCCGGGTGCCGCTGAGCGGAGGGGCGGCGCGTCTACCAGGGCGATCTGCCAGAGCTGTTCGCCGGACCCGGGCGGCGAGGCCTCGAGTGTCCCACTCCGCTCGTCGACCTCGAGCACGACCCGACCCGCGGGGTCCGGCCAGACCGAGATGAAGACGCCCTCCGACGACGCCACTCCGTCCTGGCCGTTCCCCGGGTCGTCGTCAGCGCCACGAACCACGACAGAGCTCTGCTCGGCGGCGAAGCCAAGGGCCGCGAGGTCCAGGGTGCTCCCCTCCCCTGCGATCGCTCTGCCGAAGCGGGGTCCCCGCCCGAGAAAGCGCCCGGATTCAGCCCCCACACCCGGCTCGGTCGGGGTTCGCCAGTAGGTCGTGCTCTCAGCGATGCCGACGAACGCCGCTTCACCCTCGGCCGAGAACCCGACGTCCGTGACGAATTCCCGGCCTGCGCGCAGGGTGTACACGTCCGGTCGCTCGGTGCCGTACCACAGGCGCGCCTGCGGCCCGAGGACCTGGTGTGTGAGCACGAACTCGCCGTCCGCGCTCCATTCGAGCTCGCTCGGCTTCAGATACCCGCGCCCTTCGCTCAGCAAGAGGCTCGCTGCGACGTCCCACAGCCGCAAGACGCCATCCGCGTCGATCGCGGCGAATCGTGTCCTGTCGGGGGAGAACGCCGCGTCCAGGGGCGGAGTGGAGAGGAACGGGGCCAGACCGCGGCGAGCCTCGGCTTCTCGCTCCCCTGAGCGAGGAACGAAGGTCCCGAGCTCTGGGTCGAAGCGGAGGCGCGAACTCGTAGATCTGTTCTCGTCGCCGAGCGAGGTCGCGACGCTCGAGCCATCAAGCCCCAGCTCTGCCGCGCCTTCTTCGCTCCTCACGAGCAGCTCGCGGCCAGTCCCGTTGAAGGCCAGCTCGATCACCGCTCCTCCCTCGACTCCGAACTCGTTCTGCGTGGTCCCTGCCCCGATGTCGTGCACGACGACGCGGCCATCGCTGCCGCCCGTCGCGACGAGCCGCCCGTCAGGCGACGCCGCCACCACGCGGCCGCCGGGCACATTGCCGTCGCCGGGCGCGTGCGCCTCCCACGTCGCGAGCTCGCGGCCCGTCTCGCGCTCGAACAGCATCGCCGTCCCGTCGAAGCGCACGGCGGCGACTTGCTCGCGACCCGGCACGAGGCACAGGTCGGCGAAGCGCTTCTTGTCGCCCGCCTCGTAGACGGCGCGCAGCTGGCACTCCTCGAGCGCGGCGAAGAGCGCCTCGCGGGTCAGCGAGTTCGGCGCGAGCTCGACCGCCTCGATCGCGACGATCAGCGCGGAGGCGGGGTCCTCCGACAGCAGCGCCTCCGCGCGCTGGGCCTTGTGGCGGCCGAGCGCGGCGACGAGCTTCTGCTCCTTCTCGAGCAGCGCCTCGTCCTTCGCG
>CAYGST010000395.1:3149-4991 GCA_964352415.1 uncultured Planctomycetaceae bacterium
GCGCGCGCTGCGGCTCGTCGACCTGGATGGCGAGCATCAGGCGCTGCGCCGTCGAGGCCTCGAAGGGCCGCCGCAGCGTCAACGCCTCGAACAGGCTGACGCCGAGCGACCAGACGTCCGTACGCCGATCGATCGCGCCGTCCATCACCTGCTCGGGCGACATGTAGGCCGGCGTGCCGAAGATCTCGCCCGAGAGCGTCAGCTCGGCGAGGTGCGACTGCGAGTCACGCGCCTGGCCGAAGTCGAGCCAGACGGGCTTGCCCTCGGGCGTGACCATCAGGTTGCCCGGCTTCACGTCGCGGTGGACGATGCCGGCCTCGTGCGCGCTGTGCAGCGCGCGCGCCGCCTCCTCGAAGAAGGCCAGCAGCGGCAGCAGCTCGGCGTCGCTCTGCGGCGCGAGCGGGAACGGCACGCCGTCCGGTGAGCGCTCGTCGCGCGCCGCGGCGATCGCGCTGGCGAGCGTGCAGCCCTCGACGTAGGGCATCGCGATGTAGGCCAGCTCGCCCTCGATCTCCGCGTCGAAGATCCCGCAGATGCCCGGGTGGTCGAGCCGCGAGACGACCTCGGCCTCGCGCCGCAGCCGCTGGCGCCGGTCTTGTGACAGGAACAGCGCGGCGGGCGGCAGCACCTTCAGCGCGACGCGCCGCGCGATGCGCGAGTCCTCCGCCAGGTAGACGACACCTTGTCCCCCGCGGCCGATCTCGGACAGCAACGTGTAGGGTCCGACGCGGCCGTCCGCGGCGGCCGATGCACGCGCGGCTTCTTCGGCCACGGCGCTCGCCGCTACGGACCCCTCACCGGCGGGTGCGCTCAGCGCCAGGTACTCGCGCGCGATCGCCTCCTCGTGCCCGGGGAAGCGCGCCAGGTAGTGGCGCAGCGGATGGAGCGCCCCCTCCTCGAGGTCCTGGGCGACCTCCTCCAGGAAGTCGAAGACCTCCGGGGCCTCCCCGGTGAAGTCGGCGTCTGGCTCGCGTTCGTCCACGTCCCGAGTCTAGCGCTGCGCCCCGGGCGCGTCGCGCAGCGCGCCACCGAACGCGAAGGCGGGGCCGGCGCCTCGCGCCGACCCCGCCTCTGCTCATTCGGTTGCTCGAGCCGAACTCAGGGCATCCAGAGGATCGTCCAGGCGTTGCTGTAGTTGAAGCCCGCGCCCGTGCAGACGAGCTGCGGGTCGCGGTACCAGAACTGGTAGTTGGCCGCGACGCCGGGGCCGTAGCTCGCCAGGCCGAACGGCGAGCCCGAGTCGTTCGTGATCGAGGCCGAGCCGCTCGCGGAGGTCACGATGACCTGCGAGCGCGCGCTCTGTCCCGTCGCGCACAGGATCCCGTCGCCCATCGGCATCGAGACCTGGTTGATGCCGCGCAGCAGCACGCCGGCCTTCGCACCGGGGACACCGGCGACGCCGAAGGCGACCGTGTCGGCCGAGATCGAGGGCGTGCCGGTGGCGGCGAGCTGAGCGCCCTGGACGCCCGTGCTGTTGCCGCAGCCCTGGCCCGCGAGGCCCGTGTTCCCGCAGGGGCAGGGCGTTCCGGTGCCGTCACCGAAGCAGTACGCGTTCGAGCCTGGCGTGCTGCCGCCGTCCCCCGAGAGACGGAGGTAGAACGACGCGAAGGGGTTCGTGCCGCCGTAGCCGCCGAAGAAGAAGCAGCCGTCGAACGGCTGGCTCGACTCGAACTGATCGAGGGCGCCGATGCCCGTACCGGCGAGCAGCGGATTGGCGCCCGCGAAGGTGGTGCCGTCGCCCCAGGAGCCGCAGCTCGCGTTGGTCAGGCCGAGCGGGTCCCGGGCGATGAGCGGGCCGGTCGTGCTCGCGGTCTGCGGCGCGAGCGTCGACCAGGTCCAGGC
>CAYGST010000396.1:0-3579 GCA_964352415.1 uncultured Planctomycetaceae bacterium
GGACCGCGGTGCGGCTCGTCGGGTCGCCCATGTCCAGGGTCAGCGAGCCTTCCGTCAGCAGCGGGGGCAACGCGTCGACCGTTCCGGCGGTGGACTCGACCAGGCCACCCGCATCGGTGCCGTCGAAGAGGAACGCCACGTCCCCCAGGGTTGCCGAACCCGGGGTGATCGTCGCTTCGCCGAGCGGGATCCACTCGGACTGCGCCTGGGAGAAGCGGCCGAAGATCGGCAGCAGCTGGTCACGCCACGAGGACGTGAAGCGGTCGTAGCCGATCGGCACGGGCGCCGACATCGTCGAGAGCTGTCCCTGATTCCCCGGGTACAGGATGTCCGTCGACAGGTCGCCGACGTGCACCTGGATGATGCCCGGGCCACCGTCGCCGCCGGCGCAGGTCGTGTTGTAGCGGGTGGTGTTGACGCTGCCGTGGTAGTTCAGGCACTCGGGATCCACGATCACCCAGGGGTTGTCCGGGAGGTCGTTGCCCATGACGTTGTTGGCACCCCGGTGAATCGCGTCCTGCTGGGGAGTCGACTCGCCCTGGAAGGCGCCGCCCTGGCCGCTGGCGCCGTCGCCACCCTGACCGCCGCGGGCGTCGAGCGCAGCGAGCGTCGGGTTCCCGGCCGACAGGTCGAGGCGACCCGCGCTCTGCAGCACGATGTAGCCGCCGGAGCCGCCGCCCGATCCGCCGCCGATGCGGTTGACGCCGCCGGTGTTCTCACCGCCGTTGCCGTGACCGCCGCGCGCCGTGATCTGGCCCGTCGAACCGATGATGATGTCGCCGAGCGCCAGGATCGTCAGCGCACCGCCGCCGCCGCCGCCGCCAGCACCCTTGTCCTGGTTGTTGTTGAGCAGCGCCGCGGGCGGATAGGTCTCGTTCGCGTTCAGGCGCGTGGCGTCGCCACCGGCGCCTCCACCCGTTCCGGGGATCGCCCCCGTGAGCTCTCCGTTGACAACGGATTCCTGAGCGGTGCCGACGTTGGCCACCATGGTTCCGTAGAAGTCGTTCTGGGTCCCCGGGAGGACGCCGAACGGGCTGGGCCCCTCGCCGCCACCGTAGGGGAAGTGCGCGCCCTGCGACGAGGTCGCCAAGGCCGCACCCGGGTGCCCGCTCTCGACATCCAGGCCGATGCGAAACTGCTCCGAGCACTCGACCATGTTGAACAGAACCTTCTGATCTTGACCGAGCACGCCGCCGCCACCGCCGCCCGGGCGACGTCCGGTGTCCGCGCCGGTGTTCCAGCCGGCCTCACCGCCCTCGCCGCCGAGGTTCGGAGCACCGAAGGCACCGAAGCCGTTGCCGCCGCGCGGAGTCACCTGGTTGGTGAGGAAGCTGCCGGTTCCGCCGGCCCCGCCGCCGCCGTTGCCGGCCGCGCCCGTCTCGGGCTGGGTCGGCGTGTTCAGGGTGAACACCGACTTGGCGTTGCCGCCGTTGACGGACAGAGAGCCATCGATCCGGACGTCGCCGGTCGCGAAGATCGTGGCCGTCTTGCTGCCCGCGATCCGCAGCGACGAGGAGGCCGGAATGAACAGATCGCGCACGTCCAGGCGGCCGTTGACCGCCAGCTGAGAGAACTGCGGGAGTCCGCCGGGTCCGCCGAAGAACAGGGTCGAGGTCGTGTCGAAGATCACATCCTGGTTCGGCGCGATAAACAGGTCGAACTGACCACCGGGCCCACCGTTGCCGTCGAAGTCGAAGGCCGCCTTCAGGCCGCTCGGGCCCCAGTCCGCGCGGGGCGCGGAGAGTGCTGCGCTGGTGTCCTCGAAGTCCGTGTCGAGGTAGTTCTCGAGGAACTCATCCGCCGTGTCCACCGGGTTCATGGCCCCGTCCGTTGCAGCGTCGCTGGTCATCAGCGCGAAGCGATCCAGCGGCGTCGTGTTGCGCTCGCCGACGAGGTCCTCGAACTGCGGCGTGATGACGACGCGCAGGTCGCTCCCTTGAGGCAGGATTCCCACCGGCTGCATGCGGATGGTCGCCCCGGTGCCGGCGCAGTTCTCCACGAGGGTCAGGTTGACGTTCAGGTCCTGCCAGTTACTGGACGGGTTGAGGAACTGAAGCAGGAGTCGGTCCGAGCTGATGTTCTCAGCGGTCGGGCTGACGGGCTGGTCCAGCCGCAGGTTGACGTACACCTGCGTGTCGGTCGCGCTGTAGAAGTTGTTCGGAACGAGCTGGCCGCCCGGGAGTTCGCCCTCGCCATTGCTGTCGAACTGGAAGTACACCTCGGTGCCGCCGCTTCCACCCGTCACGATCGAGGTGCCGGTTCCGGGTTCCACCACGGGGCGCGTCGGGCCCGGCTGGGGGTCCAGGAACAGGTCCGCGGGCACAGTCGTGTCCGGGGTCGTGAAGGTCACCGGGAACGAGCTCGAGAGCGCCTTGCCCCCCATCGAGCGCACCGTCGTCGCCGCGTTGGCGCTGGTCGGCACGTCGATGCGGTAGGCGTTGCCACCCGGCTGGAAGCCCGCGTCACTGAAGTCGTCCTGGGTCGGGCAGACCGGCTGGAAGATGACGACGCGCGCATCGTTCGCATCGGCGAAGAACTCGCCGATGGCGGGAAGACCCCCAACCTGCTGGATGCTCATCGTGTTCAGGTTCACGGTGTCGAAGTCCACCGCGGTCGAGAACGTGAAGCGCACGGGACGGTTGACCTGCCAGATCTGACCGGAGGACACCGAGACCTGGTTGAGCGCGAACGGGCCGGATGCGGAGCCGATCTGGCCGCCGGCGTCGTCCGAGCTGGAGCAGGCGGCCAGGAGGCCGAGCGCCAACGTCGAAGCGCCCAGGGCGAGGGTCTTCGTGCGACCGAGGGTACGGGCGGTTTGGGTCATGTCGTCGAGAGGTGGGGAGGAGCCCCTAGGGGCGTGTGCTGTGGGGTCGGGCCGAGCGCATCGTGCAGTTCAGCTGCGGGCCGGGTCGTGTTTCTGTGCCCTGGACCAGACGAGAGTCCGCCTGGCCGCTGGCGAGGGATCGGGGGCCCGGGGTCGAGGCACCCCGGGCTTCCGGTCCGTTCCGGCCTCAGCCGTTGAAGTAGGCGAACGCGAGCGAGCGCAGCTCGGGCGTGAGCTGCGTCGCGGTGTTGGAGATGAAGGTCAGGCGGGCCTGGAAGAAGCGCGCCGAATTCACCTGGGTGATGTCGCTGCGCCAGCTCGGGTTGCCACTGAGGAAGGTGACCGTCCCGTTGCCCTGCGTCGGATTGCCGTAGAACTCGAGGGTCTGAGCATCGTTGAGGATGCCGTTGCCCCCAGCGCCCGTGATGTTGATCGCACCACGGTAGGCGAACTGGATGGACGTTCCGGCCGGCTGGTTCTGCGGCGCGGGCTCCACGATCGGCTGCGCGTAGGTCGGGGAGTTGAAGCCCGTGTCGAACCAGATCGTGTGGGAGCGACTGATGCGCGTCACGATCGACATCTCGCCGATGTAGAACGTGTTGTCCGTGCCCGGCGTCGCCGCTCCCGTTGCCGGCACGTAGCCGCCGGTGGCGGTGTCCGAGTTGTCAGGGTTGACCGTTTGCAGCTGCTGACCGTCGAAGCCGCCGGTCGAGAAGGCGCGGAAGTTCGGTCGCGCCGACGAGTTCGCCGCGAGC
>CAYGST010000396.1:3589-4990 GCA_964352415.1 uncultured Planctomycetaceae bacterium
CCTCCTCCGACGGGTAGCAGCGGAACTCCATCAGGAGCGGCAGGCCCGCCGTCGGCACCTGGCCGTTCCCCCACGTGCTGCCCGCGGTAAGGCCGAGGATCGCCGCCTCTTGACCGAGCGGAACACCCGTTCCGTCCGTGCCGCCGAGAGCCGTGATCGCGGTGTCCCGCCAGGTGTAGTACTGAAAGTTCTCGACGGAGAGGTTCTCGTTCAGCGGGTAGGGCAGCATCGAGGTGCCCGAGCTCGCCTGGTAGAGGTTCGAAGGGTTCACCACGTAGCCGAGGTTCCGCGGGTGCACGATTGCACCGGGGTCGTTGATCGGATCGAGGTAGTTGTTCGCGTACACCATCTTCAGGCCGGAGGCCGGGGTGGCCGGCGTTCCCATCATCGGGTCCAGCGCTTCGTCGGGCAGCCACACCGAGTGCGCGAGGCGGATCGAGAACTCGTTGTACGAGTCGGAGACGATGTTGCCTCCGATCGGCGCCCACGACAGGCCCTCGACGTCGATGTTCATGTTGGTCTCGTCGTTGTTCGAGAACCCGAGGTCGCAGTAGCGCCAGACCGTCTGCAGCTTCGAGCCGAGGCTCGAGAGCGGCGTCTGGACGCCCGCGAGGAACGGCGTCATGACCGACGGCAGCGGCTGGTTGCGGTCCGCCGCCACGTCGAAGCGGTTGACCGGTCGCGGCAGGATCCGCTCGTTGCCAATGTCGTACAGGATCTGCCCGTTGCGGAGCTCACCGAAGCCATCGTCGAACAGCTCGTCCGCATCGGCGAAGCGCAGCGCGAAGCCGGCGTTCTCACCCGACTGCTGCGTCGGCTCGAGGGTGAAGCTCGTCTGCGGAAGCTGGAACAGCAGCTCATTACCCGCGAGGTCGGTCGGCCCACCGATGCCGGCGGCGAGGGTGACGAAGTAGGTCTCCGACTGCCCCTGGATGTGGCTGAACGGGACCGGGCCGTGCGCCCACGAGAAGGAGCGCAGATCGGGAGCTGCCACGACCTGGCCGATGGCGTAGTCGAAGGCCGTCGGGTCGTCCGCCATGCGCGTCACCGTGAAGCCATCGAAGGAGCGCAGCGTCTGCGGGTCCATCGGCTCACTGAAGCGCACCACGACCTGAGCGTCGGCATCGACGTCGTCGTTCGGCGCGGTGGCCGCCGTCGGCGAGAAGCGCACGAAGCAGGGCGGGTTGTCCACGCCGGGAACGAAGGGCGTCTGCAGCTGGGAAGGCCCCGCGATCAGGACGCCACCCACCGGCGCGATCACGTCGACGACCATGTTGGTGACCACCGGTCCGCTCGTTTCGCCGGGCTCGACGACGATCGCGCTGACGCCCTGGGACTGGACGAGCACGTCGCCGATCTTCGGCGTCGTCGAGCAGGTCGCGATCTCGAAGGCGAACTGCG
>CAYGST010000397.1:0-4971 GCA_964352415.1 uncultured Planctomycetaceae bacterium
CCCCCGGGAAGCCCCCAGTTGGGCTACCGATGGACACCAGAGCCGAATCCCAGTGAGACCCTTCACCCGATCGACCGAGTACGCCATCCGCGCGCTGACCTACCTCGCCCTGAAGAAGGACGAGGACCGCTTCCACCTCGCCCGCGAGATGTCCGAGGAGCTCGGCATCCCCGCCCCCTTCCTCGGCAAGATCCTCCAGCCCCTGGTCATGCGCGGCATCCTCGAGAGCCAGCGCGGCCGCAACGGCGGCTTCCGCCTGAACAAGGAGCCCGAGGAGGTCACCCTCTATCACATCGCCGACTCCCAGGAGCTCGTCTACGAGAAGCGCCAGTGCTTCCTCGGCCAGGCCGAATGCACCGACGATCGCGCGTGCCCGATGCACGAGTACTGGAAGATCGCCTGGGCCGAGTTCGAGGCGAAGATGAACTCGACGTCCCTCTTCGGCCTCGTGGAGTTCTGCAACACGAGCGACTGCTCGAACTACCCGATGCCCGAGCAGTTCGAGGACGGGACGCAGGCGCCCGAGTCGCTGGACAAGATGATCGACGTGCCGAGCAGCGAGGCCAGCTGACGCGACGGGGCCCGCTCGCCGGGCCACGCCGGATCGCTACGCGCGCAGGACCCGACCGAGGTCCTCGCGCGTCAGCACGCCGAGCAGCTCCTCGCCGCGCCGGACGAGCAGCACGGATCCACTCTCACGCTCCATCGCCTTGAGCGCGACGAACAGCGAGACCTCGGGAGCGACTGGCGCGAGCTCGGCGAGCGGGATCATCTCCTGCCGCACCTGGTGATAGGCGAACTTCGCCTGCGGCACGGCCGCGATGCGCGCCACGGTCAGGACACCGACCAGCGCGCCGTCCTCCTCGACGAAGGCCGCGGAGGTCGCTCGTCCTGAGAACGGACCGGTGGTCGCGTCCTCGAGGGTCGACCACCCGTCGATCGTCGGGAGGTCGCGCGCCATGACCGCGCCGACCTTCACGGCGCGCAGGCGCTCGGCGTAGACCGCGCGGACGACGTTCTCGCGCGCGGCGCGCGTCAGGAACCAGCCCATGAAGCCCAGGAACACCCCGTAGAGCCAGTTTCCCGTCGAAACGACGATCGCCGCGCCGACGGCGATGAAGAGGCTCCCGACGAAGATCCCGACGCGCCCCGCCCACTGGGTCGCGCGCTCGAGGCTGCCGAGCAGGCGCCAGAGAATCGAGCGCAGCACCCGTCCACCGTCGAGCGGGAAGCCCGGGAGCATGTTGAACACGGCGACGCCGAGATTGACGATCGCGAGCCAGCCCACGACGACTCCGACGGGGCTGGTGCTCTCGACCGCGACCCACACGAGGCCGAAGATGCCCGAGAGCAGGAAGCTCGTGGCGGGCCCGGCGATCGCGATCAGGAACTCGTCGCGCGGGCGCTTGGGCTCCGCGCCGAGCTCGGCCGCTCCGCCGAACAGGAACAGCGTGATCGAGCGCACGGGGACGTCGAGCAGGATCGAGGTCACGCTGTGACCGAGCTCGTGCAGCAGGATCGAACCGAAGAACATCAGGCTCGCCGTGATGGCCGCGCCCCAGACTCCGATCGCGCTCCAGGCCTCGTGCTCCTTCGCGAAGCCCCCCGCGATCGAGTACGTGATGAACACGAAGACGAGGAACCAGCTCGGATCGACGCCGATGCGGATCCCGAACAGCGAGCCGAGCCGGAACGCTCGGTCACCGAACATCCCGGAGGCGGGTCGGTCGGGTTGGGGCTGATTCCGCGGCACGAGCGTCACCCGAAGAGGTGGTCACTCTCCTTCGACCAGGCCGCGTAGCGATACAAGGGAATCAGGCGCTCGAGCTCCTCGACCAGGGCGTCGGGCACCTCGTCGGTGAACAGGGCCTCGCGCGCCGGATGGTTCGGCGGCGCCGGCCAGATCCGCTCCACCGAGAGCGCGTGGGTCCCCGGCTCCCAGAAGCCGAGGAACTCCTTGAGGCGGCTGCGATCCATGCCGCCGCAGGGCCACTCGCCCTTCCAGTCGGCGATCCGCAGCGTGAAGCCGTCCAGCTCCTGCAGCACGCCGATGAGCTCGTCGGGCCCTTCCTTGTCGACGCGCCGCTTGAGATTCGTGGCGTCGAACCAGGCATCCGCGTGGATCCGCAGCGAGACCTCGAGGCGCTCGGCCTCGACCGCGAGGCACAAGTAGGCGTTGCGGAAGGCCGCGTCGAGGTCCTTGGCGAGATCGGACCCCACCACCTTGCGCAGTCGGCCCTTCTCCTGCTTGTTGCGGCAGATGTAGGCCCAGAGGCGCCTCACGCGCTTGCCGTTGAACGCGTGCGGGGCGTGCAGGCTCGTGCGCGAGTCGAGGGGCAGCTTCGGCGTCCGCTTGGCGGCCGTGAAGCGCTTCGCGAGCGCCGCCAGCTTGCGCCGCACGACCAGGCGCCGGTCGTTGTACTGGGGATCGCGGCTGAGCGCCTCGGAGAGCACGCGCAGGTCCCCGTCCTCGAACGCCACGACGCCCTCTACCGGGCGGGGTTCGTCGTTGCTCTGGTTCGGGGTCGGCATGGGGGCTGGATCTCGGAGGCGGCCGTGTAGAATGCCCGCCCCCTGGCCGTTTGCAACGCCCGGAACGAGGCCGATTCGGAGGCCCCGCCCGCAGCGCCGCAGGACGACACTCCGGCCCGGCCGATCCCCAGATGCTGTTCGACCACTTCGAGTTCGACCCCGAGACCGACCGCCTCGGGGAGGGACCGCTCAGCGAGGTGTACCGCGCAACCGACACCACGCTCGGTCGCAGGGTTGCGCTGAAGATCCTTCGTGCCCACGCCGAGATCGACCCCGCCGCAGACCGCCGCTTCCACCGCGAGGCCAAGCACGCGTCGAAGCTGCAGCACCCGAACATCGCTACGATCTACGAGTACGGCGAGGCGCAGAACACCGCGTTCATCGCCATGGAGTACCTCGAGGGTCAGACCCTCGACAAGATCCTCAAGGATCGCACGCTCGGCTTCGAGGAGTGCATTCGCATCGCGAGCAAGGTCGCGTCGGCGCTCGCCCAGGTCCACAAGAGCGAGCTGATCCACCGCGACCTGAAGCCGGGCAACATCATGGTGCTGCACGACGGCGACGTGAAGCTGCTCGACTTCGGCATCGCGCGCCAGAGCAGCGAGTCGTCGATCACGCAACACGGCACGCTCGTCGGCACCGTTCTCTACATGTCGCCGGAGCAGGTGCGCGGCGACGAGCTCGACTCGAGCTCCGACATCTTCTCGCTCGGCGCCGTGCTCTATCACATGGCCACGGGCGAGCTGCCCTTCCCGGGCAAGTCGTTCCCCGAGGTCTGCATGGCGATCCTCGACGGCAAGCCGAAGCGGCCGTCCGAGGTGCGCTCGGGCTTCCCCGAGAACTTCGAGCAGCTCGTGCTGCGCTGCCTGCAGGCCGAGCCGGCCGCCCGCTATCAAACCGCCGAAGAGGTGCACGGCGAGCTCGAGCACCTCTCGAAGGGCAATCGTCGCGACGGCAACTCGACGCGCAATATCGAGGGGCGCCTCCTGCTGATGCCCGTCGGCTGCGCGGGCGACGCCAGCACGACCTGCCGCAACGTCGCGGGCAGCCTGCGCAACGACCTCGCCACGGAGCTCAACAAGACCAAGGGCCTCGAGGTCGAGGTCTCCGAGTCCGAGTCGCCGCCGGTGGACGGCGAGTACGACTACCTCCTGCGCACGCAGCTCACGCTCGAGATGCCCTCGGCCAAGCTCGACCTCGTGCTCGAGCCCTTCCCGAACGGCGGTGCGCGGCGCACCTTCGACGTGGTCGAGCAGTCGGACGAGATCGAGTGGACCTTGCAGGACGACCTGGTGCGCGCCGCGACGCGCACGATCCGCAAGCGCCTCTCCGAGATGTCGCGCCCCGCGCCCGCCGTCATCCCGCGTAAGACCGAGCGAGCCCTCGAGCTCGCCCACCAGGCCCACGAGGTCCTCGGCTACGGCACGTCGAAGCACCTGATGGCTGCCATGTTCTCGTTCCGCGCCGCGATCGACGCCGACCCCTACTGCGCCATCGCCTTCGCCGGCCTCGCCGAGGCTCACGTTCGCAAGTACCTCTGGCTGGATGGCGATGACAAGTGGCTCGTCGAGGCGCGCGAGATGGCCGAGAAGGCACTCTCGATCGACCCGAACTGCGCCGAGGCGCACACGTCGCTCGGGCTCGCCTACCACCTCTCGGGCCTCCTCACCGACGCGGCCCGCGAGTACCGCAACGCGATCCGTCACAACACCGACGAGTGGTACGCCCACCGCCTGCTCGGCGAGGTGCTCGCGCGCGAGGGCAACGTCAAGAGCGCCGCGAGCCTCCTGCGCAAGGCCGTAGCGCTACGCCCCAGCCACATCCCGTCCTACGATCTGCTCTACGGCGTTCTCCAGCGGCTCGATCGCTACGAGGAGTCGCTCGAGACCGCTGACGACGGCATCGCCGCCGCCCGCGCGCAGATCAAGCTGCGCAAGGACGACCAGCAGACGCGGCTGCACCTCGCCTTGCTGCTGGCGCGCCTCGCGAGCTTCGACGAAGCGCGCAAGCACGTGCGCTACGCGCTCGAGCTCGCGCCGAAGGACGGCTACACCGCGCTGCGCGCCGCCTGCGCCTTCGCGGTCATCGGCGACTCAGAGGCCGCCCTCGACCAGCTGACGCGCGCCCGCGACCGTGGCTTCTACATCCAGGTCGAGCTGCGCAGCAACGGCGACCTCGATGGCCTGCGCGGACTGCCCGAGTTCAAGGAGCTCGTCGGCTGAGCGGCGAGCGCGGGGGACGACCGGCACCCCTTGCGGACCAACTCCGCCAAAGAACTCCGCTGACGAACTCAGTCCTCCCGCTCATGGGCTTCGCGACGGCTTCGAATCCCAGCGACGCCGCCCCACGAAGCGTCCCGCGTCCATGAGCCTCTCGATCCCCGCCCCGCCCCCGCTCGTCGCGCCGCTCTGGGCGCGCGGTGCGCACGCGCAGACGATC
>CAYGST010000398.1:0-1399 GCA_964352415.1 uncultured Planctomycetaceae bacterium
TCTGCGATCGATCGATCGTCTCGAACAGGACCGGCATGGCGGGCGCCGCCGCGCGTCCGGCGCTCGAACGCACGCTCGCCAGCGCCGACGACCCCGAGCTGCGCGCGGTCGTCGAACAGGCGCTGCGCGGGCTGGGGCGTTCAGCGAGTCGCGCCGGCGGCGCGAGCCGGGGACCCGCGGGGCCCCGCTGACGCCGTGCAACGCGTGAACGAAGCCCCGAGGCGCCCGCGCCTCCCCCGCTCGCTCGTCCTCGCGGGCCTGATCGCGGCGCTCGCCCTCGGCGTCTACGCCCTGCACTGCGCGCTGCTGCACCGCGTGCCGCTCGCGTTCGTGCTCGGGCTGCGCTTCCACCTGATCGTTCTCCTGCTCGTCGGGCTCGGCGGGTTGACCGCCGTCGCCGTACGGCGCGAGGCACGCGAACTGCGCGCGGGCGACGATCGCTCGCGCGCCTCGCTGCTGCGCTGGGCGGTCACGATCGGCGTGCTGACGTGGCTCGCGTTCCTGCTCTTCGTCCAGCCGTTCCAGCGGCTGCAGCTCGAATTCGCGCTCGGCCTCGGGGCCTGCACGTGGGGCGCGCTCGTCCTCGGCGTGCGTCGACTGGAGCAGGCGCGTCCGCGGCTCGCGCGCGCGCTCGACCTCGTCGCCTTCAGCCTTGCGGTCTCGACGCTCGGCCTCGAGCTCGGCCTGCGGGGCTACGCCGCCGTGCGACCGACGCCGCTCCTCGCGCGGGTCAGCGTCGGCCCCGGCGAGGTCGTCGAGCGCTTCCGCTGCGCGCCGGGCGAGGTCCGCTTCGGCTTCCCGTGCAACTCCGCGGGCTTCTACGACGAGGAGTTCACGCTGCGCGCACCGGGCGACGAGCGGCGGCACATCGCGATCGTCGGCGACTCCTTCAGCGTCGGCGCCGTGCCGCACGCGTTCCACTACACGACCGTGCTCGAGGAGCTCCTCGGCGCGCGCGTCGACAGCTTCGGCGTCGCGGGCATCGGCCCCGCCGAGTACGCGCACCTCGTCGCGACGGAGGTGCTCCCGCTAGTCCCCGACGAGGTCGTGATCGCGCTGTTCGTCGGCAACGACCTCGACGTGGACGACCCGCTGCGCGATCAGCCCGACGCCGGGCTGCGACGGTGGTTCCAGCGCGATCAGGTCTTGCTGCTGGTCGCCGCCGACCGCGTCGGACGCGGGCGCGCGGCGGCGCGGCGGCGCGGCGGCGTGCTGGAGGTCCAGGACGAAGCCTCGAGCGCGCGCGCCCTCGAGCGCGATGCGGCGGCGCAGGCGTTCCCCTGGGTGCTCGACCCGCTGCGCGAGGAGCCGACGCTGGACGAGGCGACCTTCCTCGACCTCGAGCTGCGGCGCGCCGTGACGCTGTGCGCCGCCGACCCGCCGTCCCTCGACGTCATCT
>CAYGST010000398.1:1409-4971 GCA_964352415.1 uncultured Planctomycetaceae bacterium
GCCGCCGGCGGTACGCCGCTACGCGTCGTGCTGATCCCCGACGAGTTCCAGGTCGACGATGCGCTGTGGAGCGCCATCGAAGCGCGCGCGCAGGCGCCGCTCGACCGCGATCGGCCGCAGCGGCTCCTGAACGCCTGGCTCGCGGAGAACAGCTTCGAGGTCCTCGACCTGCTCCCCCACCTGCGCGCCGAGCCGCCGCTCGACGACGGCCGCCCGCACCTCTACCACCGCGCCGACACCCACTTCAACGCGCGCGGCAACGACGCCACCGCGCGCGCGCTGGCCGAGTTCCTGCGTTAGAGCGTCGTCCATCGCGCTGGTTAGGTGAGTCCGCCCAACGCAGCAGGCCCCGCTCGCGCGATCGCGAACGGGGCCTGCTGGATGGAACGACGCCGCGAGACTACGCGGCCGTGACGCTCAGTTCGTCTGCTTCTGCGGCTTGACGCCGGGCATGAAGGACGCGTGGTCCGGATCGATGAACGTGCGCGTCGTGCCATTGTTCGGCGCGAGCTTGGTCGCGAGGCGGTTGTAGACCGAGAAGGCCTTGGCCTCGATGCGGCCCGCCGTCGAGTAGTAGCTGCCGTTCTGCAGGCGCTGCGCGGCGCGCTTCTCCCACAGGCCGCGCTTGCCGCGCGCCATGCCGTAGTCGAGCGTCACGTAGTGCTGGTACATCTTCCGCATGTTGGCGATCGACTGCGGGATCTTGCCCGGCCAGGTCTCCTCCATGTGGTACTCGCCGATGGAGCCCCAGTCGAAGATCGACTTCGGCGGGTCGTAGCCGAGGTCGATGGCCTGATCCCACATGGCCGTGCCCGGGATCGGGCGGTAGGGCCAGACGGTCGGGCGCGCGAGCGGCGCGGCGTTGTGCAGGCGGCGGCACTGGTCGATCGTGTGCTGCATCGACTCGGCCTCCTCGTGCGGGTAGCCGATGATGTAGGTGACCGACGCGCAGATACCGCGCTTGTCCATCTCGACCGAGGCGTTGATGTTGTCGTCGCCTTTGATCGGCTTGCCGATCTTGGCCATCATCTCGTCCGACCCGGCTTCAGCGCCGATCTCGGCGATGTAGAGGCCCGACTCGGCGAGCTTGTCGAGGGTCTCCGGCTTGTAGTGGAGGATCGAGTGGGTCTCGAGGAAGGCGTTGTACTTCCACGTCTGACCGCTCTCGAGCTTCATGTCGGCGAACTCGCGCACGCGCTTCTCGGCGACGCCCCAGTTGGCGTCGTGGAAGCGGACCACGTCGAAGCCCCAACGCTCGTGCAGGTCGGAGAGCTCCTCGAGGATGCGCGCGCCCTTCATCGCCTTCCAGCGCCGGTCGGTGACGATCGGCGAGCAGCAGAAGGTGCAGGGCTCGGGGCAGCCGTAGCTCGAGTAGTACGAGATGCCGAAGTACGGCTCGCGCTCCTTGCCGTTGCGGCCGGGGCCGGGCATGCGCAGGTAGTCGCCGCCCGAACCGGGGCGCAGCTGGTGCGTCTTGTACGGCTCGATGTCGATCAGGTGCCACGGAGCCCACGGGGTGTTCTCCCAGCTGACAGGCTTGCGCTTGCCGGTGAAGACGACCTCGTCGTCGCGCAGCAGCGCGAGGCCCATGACGCTGTCGAGCGGCTCACCCGCGTCGACCGCTTGGACGATCTCGTGGAAGACGAACTCGCCCTGGCCGAGCACGACGGCGTCGTAGAACCCGGTGCGCAGCTGCATCTCGGTCTTGACCGAGGCGAACCAGCCGCCGACGACGGAGGTGAGGTTCGGGAAGCGCTCGTGGACCTTCCTCGAGGCGTTGTGACCATCGACCACCATGAAGCCGAGGATGCCCGTGGTCGCGTACAGCATCGCGCCCTCGCAGGCCTCGAGCAGGACGCGGTGCGCCTCCTCCTCCTCGTAGAGCTGAGCGTCGACGATGACGACCTCGTACCCATCCCTGTCCGGGAAGGTGGCGATCGTCAGCATCTCCAGGGGCAGGAGGTCCCGTGCGGACGGGATGCCTCGCTTCTGGTCGCACTGCTGCGGCTGATACAGGACGATCTTCTTCTTGCGCGCGATCATGGGGGTGCTGGAGGGTGGCCTGTGCGGGCGATAGCGGGCTGTGATGCGGGTAGCCCGGGGCAAGTGTACCCCAAGGGCTCGAAAGCGGCAGTGAACGGAAGAGTTGGCCCGGTCCCTTGTCGTCGACCAGGCGGGCCCGCGGGCTGAACGCCCCGGACGGCCGCCGGGACCCAGGATTCCCGAGCGCGCGCTCGGCTATCGCCGCCCGGCGGCGCCGTCTCCAGCCGACCGGGCGCGAGCGGCGCCCCAGCTCGCCGCCTGGAGCAGGGTCGCCTCCAGGTCGCTGGAGCGGGCCCGGCCGGTCCCGGCCAGGTCGAAGGCCACGCCGTGCGCCGGGCTCATCCGCAGGTAGGGCAGCCCGACGAGGGCCGTCATGCCGCGGCCCTCACCAAGGAGCTTGACCGGGATGAAGGCCTGGTCGTGGTAGAGGGCCAGGACGCCGTCGTACAGGCCGGACGCCGCTTGGGCGAATACGGTGTCGGGTGAGACGGGTCCGGTGACCTGGATTCCGTCCGCGCGAACCCGATCCGCGGCCGGCGTCAGCACGTCGAGCTCCTCGCGCCCGAGGATCCCGGCCTCGCCGGCGTGGGGATTGAGTCCGGCGAGCGCGAGCCGCGGAGCCGAGAAGCCCAGCTCGCGAAGGCCGTGGTCGAGGAGGCGCAGGTGGCGCTCGACGCCCTCGCCATCGATCCGAGCCAGCGCCTCGCGCAGCGGCAGGTGACGAGTCAGGAGCAACACCCGCAGGTCGCCGGCGATCGCGAGCATCTGGTGGTCGTGCACGCCGCACCAGTTGCCGAGCAGCTCGGTCTGGCCCTCGACCGCCTCACCCGCGAGGTGCAGGGCCTCCTTCGAGACCGGTGCGGTGACGAGCGCGTCGACTTCGCCCGCGAGCGCGAGCTCGTGGCCAGCGCGCAGGGCGGCGATGGCGGCGGCGCCGCACGCGGCCTGGACCTCGCCGAGGCGCCAGCTTTCGGGGGCTTCGGTGGCGAGCCAGACGGCGCCGCCGTCCGGGAGCGTCGCGCGCAGGTCCGCGCAGGCGGAGCGCTCCACCGCGGGAACGTCGGCAGGGCGCAGGCTGGCCGGGCCGAGGACGACGAGCCGCGCCGCCGCGCGAACGTCGGCTCGCTGCAGCGCGGCGCGCACGGTCTCGGGGCCGATCCCGGCAGGATCGCCGGCGGTGAGAGCGAGGAGGGGGGTGGAGGTCACGCCGGGGATCCTAGCCGGATCGGGGATCGGGCGTCGCGGACTTGCGTGGAGGCGTCGGACGGTCCGGAAGCCATGATTGGACGGTTTCGGGAGTTGCAGCTCTCCGCCGCCGGAGGTTGAACCACAGAGACACAGAGGCGGAAGAGTCCAGACCGCTGAACAGGCCTGGGCCCCGTCGCTTTCGGGGGGCTGAGAGTGGTCGGCGAGGTCGACCAGAAGAGGTAGATCGACCGCCTTCGGCGGCCGGCTTCGCCGGGCGCCGCAGGGGGGTGGTGCGGTGGGCGCCCGGGTGGGCGGGCGGGGGCGCGGGGGG
>CAYGST010000399.1:0-4947 GCA_964352415.1 uncultured Planctomycetaceae bacterium
CTCCTCGAGCGCGGTCAGGCGCGCGGCGGCGTCGAGCGTCTCGGCCGGAGCCGCGTCCGTGCGCGCTCCGGAATGCTGCGCGAGCTCCAGGGCGCCGAGCCGGCGCTCGAGCTCGAGGGTCGCGGCCTCCACCCCGGCGAGGTCCACGGAGGCGTTCGTGCTCGGCTCCAGTGGAAGCGACCCAGCGCTCGTGACGCCAGGTTCGACCCGCGGTCCGAGGAGGTGTGAAGTGACGCCGCCGATGGCGGCGGAGGCGGCGGCGATGAGGAAGAGGGCGGCCGGAGTGATCGTCTTCATGGGGGGCAGCGGAGGGGGTCGACTCCGCAGCCCGTCACGATGCCAGCTCGGGCTGCGGCGTGCTAGCCCCCCGGGCGGGGCAGCACGAAGAACGCGGCGGGCGAGGCCCGAAGGCCCCGCCCGCCGCTGATCCGTGGTGCCCGCACGGACGCTGGCCCGCGCGAACGTACGAGCGGACTACTGGCCGATCTTCGAGAGGAAGAACAGCTGGCCGCCCTCGTCGAGGAGCGGGTTGTCGCCGATCAGGCCGTCGCGGATGCCGTGGGCCTGGACCGTGCCGATCAGCAGGCGCTCACCGGGGAGCGTCTGGAAGACGTCGGTGACGTCGAGGATGCCCGACGTCTCCCAGTTGCCGATGTCGCCTGCGCCGCTGTCCGTCGAGCCCGCGGGGACGACGACGCTGCGGTCGACCTCGGCGATGCGAGTGATGACCCGCGTGACCGGGTCGAGGCGCCAGACGGAGGCTTCGATGCCCGTGGTGCTGCCGAACAGCGAGCCGGGGCTCGTCGAGCGATCCTCCTGGAGGTAGATCTTGCCGTCGTTCGCCCAGCACAGGTTGTCGGGGCTGCGGATGCCCTCGTCCGGCACGAGCAGGTCGTCCGCGTCGTGGAGGATCGTGGCGCTGGCGGAGAGGTCACTGAAGTCGACGTCGAAGACGTAGACGGTGCCCCAGTTGTCGGCGGGGAAGAGGCTGCCGCGGCCCGTCGAGGCGAACACCACCTGGGTGCCGTCGAGCGGGTTCGTGGCGATGTCCTCCGGACGCGAGAAGCTGAACGCACCGAGGCCGTCCGCGGCGCTCGTGAGCGTGGGGGAGTCGAGGTAGCCGACGGCGTCGTAGCCCGCCTGGCCGGCCATGGCCGGGTCCTGGACGGCGATCGGGACGAACTGGCCGCGACGGACCGAGTTCAGGCCGCTGAAGGCCTGCGGGTCGAGGTCCCCGTTCTCGGCCTTCCAGGCGTAGAGCTGGCCCTGGGTGAGGCCGTTGCGGTCGAGGAAGCCGCCGTCTCCGACGGCGTCCTTCTGACCGATGTAGAGGTACATCGGGGCGCCCTGGGTGTCGTCGGCCAGGAGCAGCCCGACGGTGTCCTCGTCGCCAGTGTCGACCGGCGTGAGGTTCTCCCACGCGCCGCGACCGAGGCCGGGGGCGGCCCACATTGCGTTGCTGTCGACGTCGAGGGCCCAGGCCGTACCCCCGTGCGGGTGGAACGGCGGGCTGGACTCCTCACCGTTGAAGAAGATGTTGTCGACGAAGCCGTAGGTGCCGGCCAGCACGCTCTGCGCCGAGCAGAAGCGGGCGAAGCCGTCCATGGCGTTGCCCGTCTCGTTGACCTGGGCCGGGTCGGTGACGAGGTTGCCCGCGCGATCGTAGATGATGTTGTAGGACAGGCCGGCGCGCTTGATATCGGTGGCGACGTTGCCCTGGGCGTCCACGATGCGCTCGATGACGAACGAGTGGATGCGAGCCCCGGTCAGCTGCGTCCCGGTGCGGAGGGTGTAGGCGAAGCCGTTGCCCGGGTTGAGCTCGCTGTTGACGGTGACGAGCACCTGGTTCGGGGAGAGCGGGAAGGCCCCGACGCCGTCGAGGATTCCGGTCGGCTGGTAGCCGCCGATCGTCTCGCTGACGGTGAAGAGCGGCTGGACGCTCCAGCCGCTTCCCGTGGCAGCGGTGTCGCCGCGCAGCATGGAGGCTTCGGTGGTGAGGTTGCCGTTGCCGGCGAAGGCGCCCGGCGCGAGGAGGGCGAGAGCGCCGAGGGTCAGAACTTTCGAGATCTGCATCGATTGAGAACGTCTGAGGTTTGACGGGCGCGAAGCGCGACGCGGGTCGGCGTCCGCACCCAGTGCGTTGGAGGCCCGAACGCTCGGGTCCTCCGTCACGGTGAACGCGGGGAGGATCGACTCGCGTCGTGAGTCCGAGGCGAGGAGCGCGTGAACTCGCCCGCAGCGATGCTTGAGCGTCGCGTGCAGGCGCGACGCTTGCTTCGCCTTCACGAACCGGGAGTGAATGTGAATTCACGCTCGCTGCAACGAACGCGCGCTCGATTCGACGCGCACGCGCTGCTACAGCGAGCTCGGATGCGCGGCGTGCGCGCCGGCGCTGCGGATCGCGTCAGGACGAAGCCGAGCTGTACGAGCGCAGCGCGCGCCGCCAGAACCACAGCAGGAAGCCGAAGCCGAGCGCCGTGACGGCGGCGAGGTGCACAAGCGTCCACGCGTCGGGTCCGTCGAAGAGCTGTTGCGCGGGTCGCGAAGCGATCAGCGAGAGCGGCAGGAGGCTCACCAGGAGTCGTCGCAGGTAGCCGGAGAAGATCCGCTCGGGTCGCTCGGCGTAGTGCGCCATCGAGAAGAACACCTCGCCGAGCCCACGCGCGCTGTGCAGCCAGAAGACGGGGATCAGGAACACGATGTTCATGACGTAGTACAGCAGCGTCCCGTTCAGGAGCAGCAGCAGGTACAGCCCGATGCGGCCTGGAGCGAGCGGCTCCGCGTAGCTGTAGAGCGCCCAGCTCCAGACCCCGAAGGCGATCAAGAGGTTCAGGAAGGAGTTGGCCGCGAACTCGCGCAGGCTGAGGAAGAACAGCGAGGACACCGGCCGCAGCAGGTAGTAGTCGAGGTCGCCCTTGTTCACGAGGATCGGGAGCATCCACATGTTGTTCGAGAACAGCGTCATGTGCAGCGCGTCGACCATGAAGAAGCCGCTGATGAAGATCAGCGTCTGGTCGAGGCTCCAGCCACCGAGCTCCTGCGTGTGTCCGTAGAGCACGGCGAAGAAGGCGAGCTGGCTCGCGTAGAACACGACGTCCATCAGGATCCGGAAGAAGAAGTCCACGCGGAACTCCATCGCCTTGCTGAACGAGAAGCGCACGAAGTTGGCGTAGAGCCGCAGGTAGCGCATCAGATCCCGACCCCCGTGTACTGCAGCATCCCGCGCCGCCAGACCAGGCGCGTCACGAAGCCGAGGGCGAGGGTCCAGGACAGCGAGATCGCGCAGCCGGCCAGCCAGGCGCCCGGCTCCACGCGCCCCATGATGGTGTCGATCGGGAACCCGAACAGGTACTCGAACGGCAGCGCGCGCAGCCAAGGCCGCACGGCGTCCGGAAAGGTGTCGAGCGGGATCCAGGAGCCACCGAGCAGCCGGCTGACGAACACGGTCATCACGACAAGGCTCCAGACGTTGTCCGCCCAGAACGAGACGAGCTGCACCAGGGCCATCAGGGTGAAGTACAGGAGGTTCGCGAGAGCGAGCGAGCCGAGCCCCATCGCCACCTGCACGGGGGTGATCGTGATGCCCTCGGGGAGCGGTACGAACGCGAAGTAGACGACCCCGAGCGCGGCCGCCTGCAGCAGGCTCGGCACCAGGAGGCCTGTGCGCTGCGCGAACTTGATTCCAAAGTAGTTCGCGGGGTAGAGCAGGTAGCGCGACAGCGTCCCGTCGTAGACCTCCTGCGCGAGGTCGGTCGGGTTCTGCGGTCCGGAGACCATGCGCCCGAGCAAGATCACGAGGACGTAGTAGAGAACGATGCCATCGAGGCTGTAGCCCTCGACGGTCTGCCCCGGCTCGCTGAGGATCGCCGCCCACAGGCTGTAGGCGAGGACGAACTGGGCCACCGAACCGATCAGCGTGTTGAACCAGAAGTCCGCGCGGTAGCTCATGAGCTTGCGCGCCTCGACGGAGAACACGTCGTAGAGGAGACGCAGCCTCACTGGTCGAGCCCCCGGACCTCGCCGGCGCGGAAGATCTCCTCGATGACCGTGCCGACCTCGACCTCCTCGATCGAGATGTCGACGACGGGGAAGCACGACAGAAGCTCCTGCGCGCTGCTCGTCACGGCGTCGCGCGGTACGCGCAGGCTGACGTGGTCGTCGTCGAACGCAAGAACTTCGCCGGGGAGCTCGCGGCCGGTCGGGAGCTCTGCGCTGCGCGCCGGGTCGAAGTGCGCCGTCAGGATCTTGTGGGGCGAGTACACCTCCATCACGCGCTCGAGCGGTCCGTCGAAGACGAGGCTGCCCGCCTGGATCAGGAGCAAGCGCTCGCAGAGCTGCTCGATGTCCTCCATGTAGTGGCTGGTCAGGATCATCGCCGGCTTGTGCTCCTCGCGGTAGCGCAAGAGGAACTCGCGAATCGAGCGCTGCGCCGTCAGGTCGAGGCCGATGGTCGGCTCGTCGAGGAACACGACCCGCGGCGAGTGCAGGAGCGTGGCGACGAGCTCCATCTTCATGCGCTCGCCGAGGGAGAGGCGGCGAATCTGCGTGTGCAGCTGGCCCGTGACGGCCAGCGTCTCGGTCAGGTAGGCGAGGCGTTCGTCGTACTCGCGCTGCGGGATCTGATAGATCTCCTTGAGCAGCAGGAAGCAGTCCGCCGCCGGCAGGTCCCACCAGAGCGAGGCCTTCTGACCCATGATGAGCGCGATCCGGCGCCGCAGCTCGTTCGAACGCTTCCACGGCTCGTGCCCGAGCACCTGGGCCGTACCCGAGCTGGGGTGGACGATGCCGGACAGCATCTTCACGAGCGTCGTCTTCCCCGCTCCGTTCGCGCCGACCAGCCCGACGATCTCACCCTCGCCGATGTCGAAGCTCGCTTCGCGCACGGCGTGCTTCTCGGTGTACTTGCGGTGGAACAGCGCCTTGACCGACGCCGCGAGGCCGGGCGGC
>CAYGST010000400.1:0-4947 GCA_964352415.1 uncultured Planctomycetaceae bacterium
GGTGCCGAAAAGATCGCCCGTGAAGAGGATCCGCGACTCGGGCAGCCATAACAGAATGCCGTCCTCTCCCTCGCCGCCGTTCCGGTCCTGCTGGGACTCCTCGGCCTCTCGACCACCCAGGACGGCGCCACCGCGCCCGCCGAGTCGCGACTGAAAGGCAAGACCGTCGTCATCACGGGCGCCAACCGCGGCCTCGGGCTCGAGTTCGCCAGGCAGTACGTCGCCGCCGGAGCGAACGTGATCGGCACGGCGCGCAAGCCGAAGGAGGCGACCGAGCTCGCCGCGACGGGCGCTCGCGTCCTGCAGCTCGACGTGGCCGACGAGGCCTCCGTCGACGCCTTCGCGGAGGCCGTGGGTGATGCGCCGATCGCGCTGCTCGTCAACAACGCCGGCGTCAGCGGCCGCAGCTGGGCCGGCGAGGTGGGCTACGCCGAGCTGACGCGTCGCGTGATGGACGTCAACACGCTCGGCCCGATGCGCGTCACCGAGGCGCTGCTCCCCAACCTCACCGCGACGAAGGGCGGTGCCGTCGTCAACGTCTCGAGCCGCCTCGGCAGCATCGCATCGAACACGGTCGGCAAGTACTCGGGCTACCGCGAGAGCAAGGCCGCATTGAACATGTACTCGCGCAGCCTCGCCTTCGACCACGCGGACGAGGGCCTGCTCGCGATCTGCGTCAGCCCCGGCTGGGTCAAGACCGACATGGGCGGCCCGGAGGCCGACCTGACGCCCGAGCAGTCGATCACGGGCCTGCGCAACGTGATCGAAGCCCTCACCCCCGAGCAGAGCGGCCTCTTCCTGAACCACGACGGCACCGTGCTCGACTGGTAGGCCGAGCGTCGTGTCGTCCAGCCTCCAGCGCCGCCTGCTCCTGATCGTCGGGCTGCTCGCCCTCGCGGCCGGACTGCTGTTGGCGCTGCGCGACGTCCCCGAGGGAGCCGGCGAATTCGAGGAGCCTCGCGCGCCGGCGACGGCACCGGTCGCCGCCGACTCCAGCTCGGACATCCGGGGCGACGAGCCCCGCGCGCAGCGCGAAGCCGCGCCGAGCGCGCGGCGCGAAGCGCGGTCGGCCACGGTCGAGCCGGACGCCGCGGAGGTGTTCGACGCGGACGACCTCGTCGTGGAGGTCGTGGATGCGCGAGGCCAGGCGGTCGCTGGTCTGCCGCTCGCGCTGTCGAAGGGGACGCCCTGGCAGACCTTCGAGGAGCTGATGGCCGACGGGCGGCCCGCCGCGCGCACCGACGCCGCCGGCGTGGCGGTGTTCCCCGGTCAGCGCAAGCAACTCGTCGACCGCGGAGAGCCCCTGCCCTCGATCTGTCACCTCGTCGCCTTCGACCCGCTCCCACGCCTCGAGCTGACGCGGGAGAGCCTCGAGAAGGACCGCGTGCGCAGCGTGCAGCCCGACTGGGGCGCCATCGAGCTGCGCGTCGTCGAGCTGGATGGATCTCCTGCCCGCCAGCTCGAGGAGGTGCGGCTGCACCTCGCGGGCGACCGTCCGCTTGCACGGCTGAGTCAGAACTACCCGACGTTCCGGCGCCCCGCGGACGGACCGGTCACGCGCTTCCCCTTCGTCGATCCGCTCGGCTCCTGGCTCGCCTCCGCGCGCCGCGAGGACTCGCACGAGTTCTCCTGGTCGGCGGACACCGTTCAAACGGCGCGCGGCGTCACGCAACCCGTGGAGATTCGCTTCGGCGCCGACCAGGCGGTCCTGTGCCTGCGGCTCCTGGACGACAGCGCGACACCGCTCCGAGGCGGCGACGTGTCGATCGAGCTGCAGACCGGCGCGAGCCCCGTCCAGGCGTTCTCCCGCTCTGTGGACGCGAACGGCTTCGTCCAGGTCGAGGCTCCGTGGCAAGCGCGCTGGCGCTCCGAGTTCCGGCTGCGGTTCGAGAGACGTCGCGAGGGACAGCGCAAGCTCGTCGGTCGGTTGCTCGTGGACGGAAAGCTGTCGCAGGGACGCAACGATCTGGACGACCTCCAGCTCGAGCTCGAGCGCCTCCTCGTTCGCGGCCGCGTGATCGACGAAGCGGGTCGTGGCGTACCCGGCGCGACGATTGGCTTCGGGACGCGCCCGCACTTCAGCGCACAGGGGAGCGTGCTCGGCAACCTCGATGGGCTCGAGCGCAGGCTGGTGACCTCCGGTGAGGGTGGACGCTTCGCCATCGGCGGTGCGACCCCCGTCGAGCCGCACCACATCTGGGCATTCATCGAACGCCTCGAGCCGGGCAAGGGTGACGGCCCCGCGCTGCCCGCGCGCTCCGAGGCGCTCGAGTACGCGGGCCCCGAACAGGAGGTCGTGCTGACGCTGAAGGCCAGGCTGCGCCCGAGCCTGCGCCTGTACGTGCCCGACGGGTGGATCTCCGAGGAGTCCTACATGGAGATGGTGAATCAGGTGCGAGTCGAGGTCGCCCCCACCGACGCGAACCTCCCGAAGCTCGAGTCCACGCGACGCGGCCACAGAGACCTCACTTGCACCGTGTCCTTCGAGCCGACCGATGGTCAGGCGTTCGATGTCCGCTGCTGGCTCCGTGAGCAGCTCATCCACGAGTCACTCGGCGTTCGACAGGAAGGGTCGGGTCCGCTGCTGGAAGTGGATCTCTCGGCGCAGCTGTATCGCCACCGCATCACGCTCGTGCCGGCGGCCGGCGAACCGGCGGACGTCGAAGGGACGGTCCAGTTCCGCCCCGCTGGCGACGCTTCGAGTGCCTGGGCCCGCATGAGCTACTTCAGCGTTCCGATCGAGCTCGTCACGCGGCACGAGCGAGTCGATGTTCGAGTCCAGCCCCAGCGACACGAGGAAGCGCGGCTCGAGAACCTCGCGGGCGAGTCCACGCTCACGCTGGGGCAGCCGTACCGAGTTCGCCTCGCGCTGGTCACGGATGGTCCGCTCCCTGAACCTCCGTACCACCTGCAGGCCTACTTCACGAACGAAGAGGAGCGGCTCGGAGCCCCAGAGGACGGTGACAGCTACACGTCGCTCGCGACCGAGCGGATCTTCCTGCTGCCGACCCACGGGCGGCTTCGCGTACAGTGGTTCCTGCACAAGCTCGACAAGGGCGCAGCCTGGAACCAGCCGGTCTTCTTCCGCGACGAGTTCTGGATCCACGTCGCCGACCAGGCGGGCGAGCAGCGGATCGAGCTCGAGATCGATGGGGAGCAGTTGCAGCGGCTTCGCGACGAGCCGCCGTTCTGACCTCGCTTCAACGACAGTGAGACTTTCCCCATGCCGCTCACCCGCCAGCTCAGGCTCCTGATCGTCCTCTTCGTCGGCATCGCAGGACTCCTGGTCTGGCTGTACACGACGGCGGACGAGCGCTCGAGTCCCGACCAGGCCCTCGAGCCGGCTGGCCTCGCTCAGGACGCTCCAGGACCTGGCGACACGGAGTTGACGACTCCCGCGCGCATCACGGCCACTCCCGAGGAGACGCGCCCGTCGACGGCGCCGCCACGCGCTGCGGACTCCGCGCGCGTCGATGCCACGCGGGCGGAGGATCAGACGCTGGTGGTCGAGGTCGTCGATGTCTCCGGCCGGCCCGTCGCCGGGCTGCCGCTCGCGCTCGCGGAGGACGAGCCGCCGCGCGACCTCGAGGTGGCCCGCGCCGAGGGGCTGCCCGTCGCGGTCACCGGCGCGGACGGCCGCGCGGTGTTCCCCGAGGGCCGCGTCCGCGTGCTCGGGGCCGGCGCCCCGCGGCGCTTCGTCTGGCACCTCGTCGCCTTCGAGGAGCGGCCGCGCGTCGAGCTGACCGAGTCGGCGCTCGCGCGCGACGTCGTGCGCAGCGTCCAGCCCGCCTACGGCAGCATCGAGGTGCGCGTCTCCGAGCTGGACGAGCGGCCGGCCGAGCGCATCGCGTTCGTCACCCTGACCCTCGCGCTGCGCGCCGAGGCCGAGGACCCGACGCTCGCCAGGAAGCGGCCCCGCTTCGTCGCTCGCGACGTCGACGGCGACATCGAGGGCGGCGTCGCCCGCTTCGAGTTCTGCGAGCTAAGGCGCGACTGGGGCGTTACCGCGCACCGCGAGGCGTCGGAGTTCACGGCCGAGGCGAGCGGCCCCGGCCCGATCCTGGCCGGGGCCGAGGTCGACTTCGAGGTGCGCATGGGCTCCGACCGGCCCATGGTGCGCCTGCAGGTCCTCGGCCCGCGCGGACGCGCATTCGCCGGGCGGACCATCGAGGTCCGCTCCACGAGCGCGTTCGAGCAGTCCCAGACGGTCGAATACCGCACCGACGACCGAGGACGGCTCTTCGTCGAGGTGAATGGCGAGCTCTACAAGTTCCTCCCGCCGAGCCTGCGCCTGAAGGCCGAGGACTCGGACGGCGGTGAGCTGCTCGCGAACGTCGGGCCGCTGGAGGACCTCGAGCCCGGACTCAACGACGGCGGCGAGGTGCGGCTGGGCGCGCCGCAGGCGCTCGTCGTCGGTCGCGTGATCGACGAGCGCGGCCGCGCCGTCTCCGGCGCCGAGGTCAGCTTCGGTCGCGATGTGCGCCACGATTTCGACGGCGGTCCTTACCTGTTCGACGGCGACGATACGTCGCGAGTCGAGACGGACGCGGAGGGCTCGTTCACGATTCACGGCGTCCCGTGGAGCGATCAGCGCTTCGTCTGGGCGACGCACGACGCGCTGCCGGGGAGCCCTGACTCGGAGGGGACGACCGAAGCGCTCGCGGAAGCCGTCGAGGTGGCCACGCTCGGCCAGCGCGTGGAGCTCGTGCTGCGCGAAGCGCGCCAGCCGACCGTGACCGTGCTCGTGCCTCCGAGCCTGGAGACGGAGTCCGGCCGCGCAGCCGTGGCTGTGCGCATCGCGATCGAGGTCGAGACCGCCGGCGACGTGGGAGCCAAGCTGGACAGCAAGACGTCGATGCAGACAGAGGGCTCCATCGACCACACCTACGAACACACGACCGCGCGCCGCTTCGACGTCGTGCTGCGCTACGAAGGCCAGGTCGTCGA
>CAYGST010000401.1:0-4932 GCA_964352415.1 uncultured Planctomycetaceae bacterium
CGCATCTCCTGCTGGTAGTGGCGGCTGCCGGAGGTGTAGGCGGCCGGGAAGTGCGATCCGGTGACGTCACGGAAGCCGAGCACGCCGCCGTTCTCCTCCAGGCGGTTGAAGAACAGTCGGGGCGCTTCTTGGCGCGCACCGTGCAGCACGTCGATGTCGAAGTCGCCGTCCAGATCACCGAGGTCGATGTCCAGCGCGCTCGACGCGACGTCGCACTGCGAGCCGTTGGCGTTGGTGGTGTTCGCTTGCTGCGTCCCCTCGCACCAGATGCCGGGATTGCCGTTCGCGATCGTCTGGCCGATGAGCTTGAAGCCGCTCGGGTTGAACTCCTCGAACTGGCCGTTGCCGTCGTTGAGGAAGATCCGTGACGGCACCTGGCCCCCGAAGACCCCGCCGTAGCTCGAGTGGAACAGGTCCATGTCGCCGTCGTTGTCCAGGTCGGCGAAGTCGCAGTCACACGAGAAGTCGATGAAGGTGCCGGAGCCCAGCACCTGCGACGGCGCGATGGAGCTGTTCGGTCCATTCAGGTTGACCCAGCGCAGCGCGGTCTCGTCGACGTAGATCCCGCTGGCCACGCCGGTGTTGTGCCACCAGCGGTTGCCCTGCGCGACGATGGCCGCCGTGTTCGACACGTAGATGTCGAGGTCCGAGTCGTTGTCGAAGTCGACGAACTCGATGTCGCGGCTCTGGTCGTTGATCGCCGGGAAGCGCGAGGCCGTCTCGTCGTTGAACTTGCCAAGGTTCGCGCCGGGGCCTCGGTTGATCCAGATGCGGTTCTGGTCCTGGGCAGCGTCGCCGCCGTCGGCGAACACGGCGTCCCAGTCGCCGTCTTGATCGACGTCACCGAAGTCGACGTTCTCCGTGCGCGAGGCGTTCGCCGCGCCGCCGGTGGGGATGTCCGTGGTGTTCGGAGCGAACTGGGCCTGGGCCGTGGCGGCGCTGAGCGCGAGGCCAGCGATGCCCAGTCCGAGGCTGCGGAGCTTCCTTCCGTGAGTCATGGGGGGTCCCCTTTCATTGAGAGTGGTGCGATGCGTCGCGCCACTCCGGGGGGGAGCTGGGCGACCCCCAAGCAGACCAGACCCTCCAGAAGACTGCAACCCGAGCACACGGCCCCACAACGTAAGAGAGCGGCGCCGCGCTCTCGCGCGACGCCGCTCTGTGCGTTCACCCGCCGCTCGAGGCGGCGAGCCTGGGGATCAGCAGCTTAGAGCTGCCAGGTGACCGTCCAGGCGTTCGTGAAGTTGAAGCCCGCACCCGAGCAGGTGTTGCTCGGATCGCGGTACCAGAACTGGTAGTTCGCAACCTGACCGGCACCGTAGCTGGCCGCCCCGAAGGACTGACCCGGGTTGAACTCGGTGTAGGTCGTGGCGCCACCGGAGGTGACCTGGACCGCCGAGCGCGCGGTCTGACTCGACGCGCAGAGCAGGCCGTCACCGGCCGGGTTGCCCGCGAGCTGGTTCGCGCCGCGGAGGATCAGGCCCGGCTTCGAGCCCGGGACACCAGCGATGCTCATCTGGAACGTGTCGCCCGAGATCGAAGCGTTGCCGATCCCGGTCAGCGTCGCGCCGCTACCCGAGGTGTTGGCGCAGCCTTCGCCGATGCCACCGTTCGCGTTGCAGGGGCACTGGGTCCCGGTGCCGTCACCGAAGCAGTACGCGCTGCCCGTGTTGGCGCCGCCGCCGTTGGCGACGAAGGAGAGCGTGGCCGACTGGCCCATGTTGCCGTACTCGTCCTGCGACGTGAACCAGTACTCGATCGTGCCGACCAGGGCGCCCGGGATCTCTCCGCGGAAGACCTGACCGCCCGAGCTGAGCGCCGTGACCGACGTGGTCGAGCCACCGTCGACGCGGTAGTTCAGCTCCGTCGGGTTGTACCACGTGATGTAGTACGGGGCGTTGTCGTAGACGTGCGCACGAACCACGGTCGGGGCCGGGCCCGCGGCGCGGTTCGGGGCCTGCTCGACGTTCGGCAGGTACGGGGCGTGGGTGTCCGGGACCTGGGTCGTGTTGGTGAACAGGTTGTTCGCCGCACCGAAGTCGTTGGCCACGAGGATGTCGTAGTCGCCGTCACCGTCGACGTCGCAGGCCTCGCCGTCGAGGGCGGTCTGCGTGGACGACGGGAAGTTGACCAGGGTGAAGCTGAAGTTGGCGCCACCGTTGTTGTTGTTGCGGTACAGCTTGTCCTGACCCGAGAAGTTGGCGACGAACAGGTCGAGGTCACCGTCGTTGTCGTAGTCGAGGAAGTCGCCCTCGTTGTCGTCCGCGGACGAACCCGCGAGCGTCACGATGTTGCTGTAGACACCGTTGCCGTTGTTGCGCAGCGTGATGTCGTTGAAGCTGAAGTTGGCGGTCCAGTTCAGGCCGTAGATGTCGAGGTCGCCGTCGCCGTCGAGGTCGCCCATCTCCTGCTCGTAGTGACCGTTGCCGGAGGTGTAGCCGCTGGGGAAGGTCGAGCCGGTGACGTCACGGAAGCTCAGGGTGCCGCCGTTCTCTTCGAGGCGGTTCGCGAACATCCGCGGGGCCTCTTGGCGGGCACCGTGGAGGACGTCGAGGTCGAAGTCGCCGTCGATGTCGCCGAAGTCGATGTCGAGGGCACTGGACGCGACGTCGCAGAAGTTGCCGTTCGAGTTGTTGGTGTTGGACTGCTGGGTGCCCTCACACCAGAGGCCCGGGTTGCCGGGCTGGATGATCTGACCGAGGAGCTTGAAGCCGCTCGGGTTGAACTCCTCGAAGAAGCCGTTGCCGTCGTTGAGGAAGATCCGCGAGGGGACCTGACCGCCGAACACTCCGCCGTAGCTGGAGTGGAACAGGTCCATGTCGCCATCGTTGTCGATGTCGGCGAAGTCACAGTCGCAGGAGAAGTCGATGAACGTGCCGCCAGCGATGAGCTGGGACGCGGCGATCGAGCTGTTCGGGCCGTTCAGGTTGACCCAGCGGGCCGCCGTCTCGTCGACGTACACGCCGGTGGCGACGCCGGTGTTCGTCCACCAGTGGTTGCCCTGCGCGACGAGGGCCGCCGTGTTGGAGACATAGATGTCGAGGTCGGTGTCGTTGTCGAAGTCGACGAACTCGATGTCTCGACTCTGATCGTTGATTGCCGGGAAGCGGGCCCCGGTCTCGTCTTGGAACCTGCCGAGGTTGGCGCCGGGACCGCGGTTGATCCAGATGCGGTTCTGGTCCTGGTCCTGGTCACCGCCGTCGGCGAAGATCGCATCCCAGTCGCCGTCTTGATCGACGTCGCCGAAGTCGACGTTCTCGGAGCGCGAGTTGTTCGCGGCTCCTCCGGTCGGGATGTCGGTGGTGTTCTTGGTGAACTGCGCCTGCGCGGTGCCGCTCAAGGCAACCAGGCCGCAGAGGCTCGCAGCCCAGGTCAGGTGGGTGGAATTCGAGGCCATGATGAGCGTGCTCGTCTAGGGGAAGGGGGGTGAAGGAAGTAACCCCATCGAACCGACTAGTGACCGTGTAAAGGTCCCGATCCGCATACAGGGGGGTGCGTAGAAGGGTACCCCAAGGGCCCGTTTTCCGCTGGGTTTTCTGGCCGCACCGAAGGCTGTTTACAGTGCCCAGGAGGCCGGGAGCCCTTCGGGGGGATGTCGGGGGGCCAGCGTCCCTAGGACTTCCCGGCGGACCTTTCCAGCAGATAGCCGAGTAGGAAGATTCCGCCGCCGATCCCGAGCCCCTGGAACTCCATCCCCATGGACTTCAGCCCCTCCTCGTTCAGTCCGAGGTCGATGCTGAGTAGGACTCCGCCGAGTACGACGGCCAGTCCAACGAGCTCGAGCAGCTTGCCGAGCCTCCAGAGCCAGAGCTTGGGCATGGCCGAAGTCTACTCGCGGACGCGTCTCGCCGTCGACCCCAGCACGCGCCCCACCGCCGCGGCAAGCCGCTCCGCCGTCACCGTTCCGTTGTCCGCGTCCGGGCGGTACGAGCAGTAATCCGGCGCAGTGCTGCGCACGGCTTCGCCGAGACCGTAGAGCTCGATCTCCGCGGCCGAGGTCGGCGAGAAGAAGGCGACGATCGGCGTCTCGCGCGCGATCGCGATGTGCAGCGCGAGGCTGTCGCTCGTCACGAGCAGGTCCAGGCGATCGACGATCGCGGCGAACTCGAGCAGCGAGTTGTCGGTGCCCGCATCGATCACGGCCAGCCCCTCCCCGGCCAGCGCACCGACGAGTCGCGCGTTGCGCGGCGCCTCGTCGGGGCCGCCCAGCACGACGAAGCCGACGTCGCCGTCCGCCGCGGTGTGCAGGCGCTGCGCCAGCTCGAGCGTGCGCTCCTCGGGGAGCTGCTTCGACGTCCAGCGCCCGCCCGCGCCCGTGTTGAGCCCGATCCAGCGCGTTCGCTGCGCGAGCGTCTCCCCGGGCAGGCGCGCCGCCGTCGACGCGCTCGCAGCGTCCGGCACGGGCAGCTCGGGACGCCCCATCGCCACGCCGAACATGTCGGCGTAGATCGCCGGGTGCGAGCGCTCGTTCGCGATCTTGAGCCGGTCGGCCTCCTCCTTGCCGAGGCGCGACAGGAGGCCCATGTCGAACCACGGCGCGACGTCGTCCGTGTACGCACGCTCGCCTTCGGGGTCCATGTGAGCCCCGGAGAGCTGCGCGGCGTCGAGCGCGCTCGCCAGCCGACAGAGCGGCTCCTCGTCGTCCAGCGAGAGCACCCAGTCCCAGCGCGCGCCTCGGAGCTCGGCCTCGAGCGTAGCGTCGCCCGCGCGCCACAGGTGCGTGCGCGTCACGAGCCGATGCCCGTCGACGAGCTGCCGCGCGGCGGGAGCGGTGAGCCACTCGACACGCGCGTCCGGGAAGCGCTCGTGCAGTCCGGGAAGGATCGACGTCGTGCGCAGCACGTCGCCGAGCGCGCCGGTCTTCAAGATCAGGATCGAGGTCAAGTGGATCGCGGCGCCTTGGCGCTCGGGCGGCCCAGCCTACCCACCGCCGAT
>CAYGST010000402.1:0-4930 GCA_964352415.1 uncultured Planctomycetaceae bacterium
GGTGGGCCCGGGCGAAGCTTCGAGCCGGACGGGGGCGGCCCGAGTCTGACGCCTCGAACCCGAAATGACGACGGCCTCCTCGCAGGTGACTGCGAAGAGGCCGCCGCCGGCCCGCCGGGTAGGGCGGCGGACCGGAGGCAGGGGTCCCCGAGAGGGCCCCCGCCGGGGGGGTCAGTCCAGGATCTCTTTCAGGCGCGCGAGCGCGTCGTGGGTGCGCTGCTGCTCGGGGACGAGCGTCCCGCGAACGAGCTGGCGCGCCCCCAGCGAGAGGTCGTCGTGGTCCTCGCGGTAGTCGCTCAGGCCGTGGTCCTCGCCCTCCTCGAGGGCAGCCACGGCCGCGGACTCGCCGAACAGCTTGGCGCCGCCTTCGACAGCACGGGCGAACGCGCCCCAGGCGCCACTCGAGTCGGCCGGCTCACCGCCCAGGCGGCGCACCTCCTTGACGAGCAGCTCGACGCGCGCCACGTGGCTCTTCTTGTTCTCCTCGAGGATCATGAGCGCACGGGGATCGTCCGCCTTCTCGAGGGCTTGCTCGTACGTCTCCACGGCGGACATCTCGCCGCGCAGGAACTTGTTCAATTGATCGATGTCGGTCTCGTTCAGCAGTTCGGTCATGGTTCGGTTCGTGATGTAGGGGGATGAGTCCGGACGAAGCGCCCGGACCCGATGGAGTCGGGCGTGCACGCGCCGCGGGACGAGGGTCGTCTCCAGCTCGGCGCCGCAAGCTCCGGCACTCGTTGAAGGAAGGGTCGCGCGCTTCGATCAGACGACGGGCTTTCGTCCGACGAGGAACGACAGCACCGCGAGGATCAGGAACACGACGAGCAGGATCTTCCCGATGTCTTCCGCTCCATCGGCGATGCCTCCGAATCCGAAGACGGCGGCGATGATCGCGAGAACGAAGAAGGCAATGGCTCCACGTAGCATGATGTTGAGTTGGTAATGGGAGAGCGAGATACGAACCGGCCTGCCCCTCGCTCCCCAGATAGGTCGGCTGGCCGATGTGCTCGGAGTGGGAGTCGTGATGGGGCGCCTGCGGCGCACCTCGGGGCCGCCCATGGCGGTCGCGGGCTCGCGGGCAACGCAGAATCGCCACGCGCCACCGTGCCTGCGGCGGCACGCCCTCGGCCCCGGGTCGTCGGGGAGCGCGCCGAGGCGTGTCATGCGCCCGCTCGCTCCCGGCTCGCGTCGCGGCGATGCCCATCCACGAAGAGCCACGGCGCGCAGACGCCGCGCGCGATGCGGACGTTTAGTGACGATACACCCGTCGAGCGAGCGCACACGGGCTCGCGAGAACCAGTGCGCGAGAGCGCATTTGAGGCGCGTGACGACGCGCGTTGGGATCAGGTTCGCAGCGTGATGCGCGAACCGCAGGACGGTCTTCGAGGACACAAGGACTCCACAAGGGGAGGTCCTCGTTCGAGCCGTCCTGGGTCGAAGCCGGATCCCTCCAACTCACCGCTCCGCCATGGAACGGCTGTTGAACGCGGCCAAGTCTACCCGGGGTCGCGCGCTGGCGTCAACGCACCCCGGCCCAGATCCGATCCAGCGCAGTTGACCCGATCCGGGTGGGCCGAGTGGACCCATGACGCGACCCCGATCGAATCCGCGGAGGCCTCAGGCGTCCAGCGGCTCCCCCAGGACGCGCTTGCGACGACGCGAGCGAATGCGGCGCTCGATCGTGTCCACGGCGCGAACCGCGTACTCCTGCGCCGTGTAGACCTGCTTCATCAGCGGCCCGCCGTCCCGACGCTTGCCCATGTCACCGACCACGAACACGCCGCGCACGTTCGTCTCGGCGCTGTGGTCCTCGATCAGGACGTGGCGCTCTTCCGTCGGAACCTCGCTGTCCTCGAGCTCGGCGCCGAGCTCGATCGCGAGCTCGTTGTAGACGCGGTAGAGGCCCATGGCGACCATCGCGAAGCGCGACGGCACGCGGTCCCCGTTCTCCAGGACGAGTCCATGCATCTCGGTGCCCTTCTTGCCCTTGGTCGCGGGCGGCTCCTCGCCGGGCGGAATGTCGTAGATGTCCACGATCCGCTCGCCGCGCACGTCGATCTCGTAGGCCTCGAGCAGCTTGCGACTGCGCTCGGTCGCTTCGAACTCATCGCCGTTGGTGAGGATCGTGACGTCGACGCCATAGCGCTCGTGCAGCATCATCGCGATCTGCGCCGTCGTCTCCGTCGATCCGATCACCGTGGTGAGCGTGTCGCGGGTCATGTGCCCTTCGCAGCGAATGCAGTAGAGCAAGCGGCCCCAGTTGGCGTAGGGGAAGACCCAGGCGATGCCGTCGAGCTGCTTGCCGTTCTTCAGCTCCTTCTTGACCGCCGGCTGGCGGTCCATCACGCCGGTCGAGAGCACGACCGACTCCGCGCGGATCTCGCGGCCGTCCGGGAGCGTGACCACGTAGTCGTCGCCGTCGCGCTGCGCCGAGACCGCGCGGTCAGCGATCAGCTCCGAGCGCTCCGAGAACTCCGCCTCGATGCGCGCGACGACGTTGTCGATGATGTCCTGGGTGCCGAGGACCAGGTCGCTCGCTGCGATCGCCTCGAGCGCTTCCGGCTGGCCCTTCAGCACCTTCTCGAGCTTCGACGCCAGGACGCCCGGGTGCACGCCGATCATGTTGTCGATCTCGTGCACGTACTTGCCGCGGCTCGCACGGGCGGACTCGCGGTCGCCGAGGATCCAGGTCAGGTTCAGGCTGTACTGGGCGGCGCGCAGGGCTGCGGCGGCCCCACCGATCCCGCCTCCGACGACCACCACGTCTCTCGTTTCGGACTTCATGACGGCAGTCTACGGGGCGCGCCCGCGATGTGACGCGGGCGCCCGATCAGACCCGGCGATCAGCTCATCGCCGCGCCTTGCCGCCGGAACCTCCGAACCGAGGGGCTAGATCGAATCGAGGCCCCAGAGGAACGGCGCCCAGGGGAAGCCCTCGAAGCGCGTGCCGAGGAGCGCCTCGAGACGCTCGATCGGGGCGCAGTCGAAGCGCGCCGGGGCGACGAGGGCCAGGAGCTCGCTCGCCGTCAGGTCGACGCCGTCGCGATCGGTCGCGATGCGCAGGCCTCCGCCTTGTCGCACGCGCCGCTCGAGCGGGCGGGACGACGCCTCCGCAAGCCGCTGCAAAACGGACTCCGGGTCGAGCAGCTTCGCCATGCCGAGCACGCCGTTCTCACACGGCGCGCCGAGCTGTCGCAGCCGTCCAGCGAGACCGTCCATGTCCGGCGGAGACATCAGGAAGTGATCCCGGCTCGGCTCCGCGGTGAGCAGCGCGCGCACGCAGGCGAGCACGCCGCCCTCGGCACCCGCCCACTCGTGCACGACGCCCTCGAGGTCGTGGCCGCGGCCGCAGCAGAGGTAGGCCAGCGGCCGACCAGCGCCGTCGCGGGCGACCAGCGTCCGCATGCGCGGCGTGGCGTAGAGCGCCGAGCTCTCCGCCGCGCTGCGATCGACGCGGCGCTCGTGTTCGGTGTACAGCGTATGCAGCGCTCCGTGGTCGTGCCGCCCGGCCGCCGAGACCATCGCCTCCGAGGGAAGGCGTGGGATGAGGTCGTGCGGGAGCAGGAGGTCCTGCTCGACGCCGATCTCGACGTAGCCGCGGTTCTCGTAGAACGCCGGCGACTCGGCCCAGAGCAGCGCGATGACGCAGCCGCTCGCGCGCAGCTCGGCCTCGGCCCGCTCCAGCACCGCGCTCGCAAAGCCGCAGCCCCGAGCCTCCGGCGAGGTCGAGACCGAGCCGATCAGGCCGCAACGAAGCCGTCGCTCGACACCCAGCGCATCCGGGAACACGAGGTCGCGCTCGAGGATCGCGCAGGTCGATGCGATCTCGGCGCCCTGCTCCGCGACGACCACGCGCCCCGCGCCCTCCGAACGGAAGACGAGCGGATACTCCGCGGCCAGCGAACCGCCGCCGGCGTGCACCGCGTCGATCAGCGCCAGCGCCGCGTCGCTCTCGTCGCGGACGTCGAGCTTCACGCGGCGTCGCCGCTGGTGCCCGTACCGCCGCCCTTCTGCTGGGTCGCTTCGCGATAGGCCTCGAGCAGCTGATCGCTGAGAGAGAGCGCATCGTCGAGGCTCGCGCGCGCGCGCCCGACTGCCCCGCTGAGGTCCTCCGGCTTCTCGACCGCCTCGCTGTCCGCCGAGAGCGTCTGTGCCTGCTGCTGGAGCCTGTCGAGGAGCGCCTTGAACGCATTGCCCGCGCTCTCGCTGGAGGAGCTGCCTTGCGCAGCCGGCCGGCCAGCGATCGGCGTAACCGAACGCAGCGTGGGGTCGTTGCCCGGTCCGTTGATGGGTGTATTGGTCGTCATCGAATCACCTCAGGAAGTCGAGGAGGGATCTCTGGATCAGGCGTGAGCCCGTGGCCTGTGCGAGCTGGAGCGTCTGCTCCGCTTGATTCATCTCGAGGATCACCTCGGTGATGTCCGCGTCCTCGACCTGCGTCAGCAGGCCTTGAACGTTGACGCTGAGGGTCTCGAGGCGGTTGCCGGTGTCGAGCAAGCGCTCGGTGCGCGAGCCGAGCGCGCCCAGCGACTCGAGCACCTTGTCGTAGTTCTGCTGGAGCTCACCGAAGCGCAGGTTGACGCGCTGGACCACCTCGCCGGACGGCAGGTCGTCCACGTTGCGCAGGTCGGCGGCGATGCCGGCGAGGGCCGAGAAGATGTCGGTGGCTCCGGTGAAGCTCACGACCTCGTCGCCGGCGCGGCCGATGGCCGTCGTGTCCACGTGCAGCACCGTGTCCGTGTCCGGATCGATGAGCTGGAGGTCCGTCTCGGTGAACGTGATCGGTGTGAACGCGCCTCCGTTCAAGGAGATCGACCCCTCACCGTTCAGGTTCGAGACACTGCTCGCCCCCGTGTACCCGGTGAGGTCCAGGTTGACGATCGCGCCGTCCTCGTTCGTCACCGCGAAGTTGGTGTAGTCCGGGTCGGTC
>CAYGST010000403.1:0-4930 GCA_964352415.1 uncultured Planctomycetaceae bacterium
GGATAGCGTCCGCTTCACCGGCCGCCTCGCGGCGAGAGCGCTCGGCCGTCGCCTCCGCGTCGATCTCGATGCGGCGCTTCTCGATCTCCATCGGAGCGAGGTTCTCCTTCGAGAGGCGCGCGAGCTCCTGCTCACGCTCGGCGATCAGCACGGCTTCGCGCGATTTTGCCTCCGCGACGTAGGCACGCCGGTTGGCCTCCGCCGAGATCTCGGCGAGCTTGGCGTTCGAGTCGGCGACCTCGGCCTGCGCCGTGTTCTCGCCATCGACGGCCTCAGCCTCGTAGCCTGCCACCGCGACACGTCGGCTGCGCTCGGCGGCCTTCTCGCCCTGGGCGGCCGAGGCCGTCTCGCTGGCGACGCTGACCGTCTGCTCGCGCTGGGCGATGGCCTGGCCGACCGAGCCGTCGCGATCCTGCTGGGCCACTTCCACTTTCGCCTTGTTGATCGCCTCGGCCGCGGCGCGCTGGCCGATCGCGACGATGTAGCCGCTCTCGTCCGTGATGTCGCGGATGTTCACGTTGATCAGCTCGAGGCCGATCTTGTTGATCTCCTCGGCGACGTTCGTGTTGATCAGCGACATGAACTTCTCGCGGTCCTTGTTGATCTCCTCGATCGACAGGGTCGCGATCACGAGTCGCAGCTGGCCGAGGATGATGTCCTGGGCTTGCTCTCGGATCTTCGTGTCGTTCATGCCGAGGAGACGCTCGGCCGCGTTGTTCATCATCACACCGTCCGTACTGATACCGACCGTGAAGGTCGCAGGCACGTTGACGCGGATGTTGTTCAGGGAGAGCGCGCCCTCGAGCGGGATCTCGATGACCATCGGCTCCAGGCTGAGGTAGCTGTAGTCCTGGATCAGCGGGATCACGAACGTGCCGCCACCGTGCAGGCACTTCGCGGCCTGACTCCCCGCCACCTTGCCGAAGATCACGAGGATCTGGTTCGAAGGGCAGCGCTTGTACTGCTTGACGATGAAGACCGCGATGAAGATGAAGAGTAGCAGCGCGGCGGCCAGGAGGCCGAGCCACCACTGGTCGTTGGGCTGCTCGATCGTGTCCTGCAGGAGGCTCAAGTACGGCATCGTGTGCATGGGCGAAGTGGGTGAGAGCTTGGGGAGCGAGCGGAGTTCGAGCGCGAGCGACGCGAACTTCGGAACCAGGACGCTAGACGGGCGAGACGGTCAGAGTGCGGTCCTCGTTGACGCGCACGACGACTACGCGACTCGAGGTGGGAATCGCTTCCCCCTCGGACACGGCGTTGTAGATCCGCTGGCGGCCATCCAGCACGACGCGGACCTGTCCGCGCCCCGTGTGCCGCTCGGGGATCGAGGTGTAGACCTCACCCTCGCTGTTCAGGGCGGTCGTGATCGAGACGTTGCCGCTCGACTCCAGCGAGTACATCGTCCGCAGCAGCGCGGCGAGGATCCAGGTCATGACGATGCCACCCGCGAGGCCGGCGCCGATCGACGGGCTCATCCCCCATCCGGCGCCGTTCAGCCCGCCGAGCCCGGCCCAGCCGAAGCCCATCAGAAAGGCGGAGATGGCCTGCACCGAAAGGATCTCGAACGACTGGCCGGGATCGAGGTGATCGCCGCCGTCGCCGACCTCCAGGTCCAGGTCCACGTCTAGGGCCGCGTCGAACCCGCCCCCGCCCCCGCCGTCGCCGGCGATGAGCATGAGGGCGAGGCGCAGGACGAAGACCGCGGATCCGAGGACTGCAGGGACGCCGAACCAAACGGCCGGCTCAGTGAAGAGTGCTTCGTACATGGTGTTTCCAGGGGCTGCGAGGCCTACCGGCAGGGTCGCGAACGATTCAGCCATCTTAGGAATTGTCTGCGCCCAAGCCCAAGAAGACGACCCCTGCGTGCGGGAACGGCGCTCATCGGCGCGGCCCCCCGCGGCCAGGCACGTCGCGTCAGCTCCGTCCGCCCAGGAGCCCGAGGCAGAAGGCGTGCAGGCCAGCGACCTCGCTCCCGCTGAGCCCGACGCGCACCTCGACGTCGACCGGCTCCGTGCGGACGCCACTCTCGCCCGCGCGTCCGAGCCGCACGCGCAGCTCGGCCGCCGCTCCGCTGCGCCCGGTCACGAGCTCCAGCTCGAGCTCGTCGGGGCTCATGGGCTCGATGCGCGGCGACCCCTCGGCGGTCGCGAGCCACTCCTCCAGCTCGACGACGAGCGCTTCGAGGTCGGGACGATCGAGCCAGATGCCGTCGTAGCTCACCGTCGCAGCACCCTCGGGCCGCAAGGTCACCCGCAGGCGCACGTCACCGGGCGTGGGCAGGTGATCGGGGAGCCGCTCGAGGAACTCCAGCTCGATGCGCGCCGCGGGCGCGCTCCAGGTCGCGGGGGCCGTCACGCGTCGCCCCCCGTTCCAGATTCAGCGAGCACCGCTCGAATCACGGCGATGGTTGCCTCGCCGTGGGTCTGCGCGACGAGGTGTCCGGCCTTCGGGATGACGTGTGCGTCCTTCGGGCAGGCGATGATCGCGTCCTTCGCCCCGTGCACGCGCACGACCTCGCCGGTGTACGTGGGCGGCTCCCAGCTCGAGATCGCGAGGCACATGGCCCGCAGGAACTCCTTGTCGGCGGAGGCGAACTGGCGGCCGGGTTCGCCAGAGGAGCTGAGCGCCAGGACCTGGGCCATGCCCATCGGCGTCACCTTCGCGAGCGGCGCGACGAGGCGGAAGAACGGCTGCACCTCCTTCGGGTGCTCGGCGCTGCCGATCAGCACGACGCGCGGCGCGCAGAGCAGCGCTGCGATCTCGAGCGCGACCATGCCGCCCAGGGACGACCCCGCGGGCAGGTCGTCCGCGACGAGGCCGTGCTCGTCCACGATCCGCCGGGCGAGCTCGGCGATCGTCCGCTCCCCGGCGTACGCGGGCCAGTCCACGAGCCGCAGGCCGTCGAGCTCGCGCCACGGCGGACCGTACATCCCGGACGTCGCCCCCATGCCCGGGAGCAGCACCATGCGCCGGAACGGGTCGCTCACGCGTTGAACTCCAGCGCGAACAGCCGCAGCTCCTCGGCCTCGTCGCCAAGGCGCACGCGCCCAGAGTCCTCGAAGCCGAGCGTCTCGAGCAGGTGGTGCGAGCGGGCGTTCGTGAGCGTCGAGATCGCGACGAGCCGCGCGAGCCCAACAACCTCGCGCGCATGATCGACGCAGACCCTCGCGGCCTCTCTAGCGTAGCCCTGCCCGTGATGGCGTTCGAGCAGCGCGAAGCCGAGGTCGACGTCGTCGAGCCCCTCGCGACGGATCAACCCGCAGAGCCCGAGCGACTCGGCGTTCGCCCGCGACTCGACGAC
Source organism: uncultured Planctomycetaceae bacterium (assembly GCA_964352415.1). Taxonomy (GTDB): domain Bacteria; phylum Planctomycetota; class UBA1135; order UBA1135; genus JABACD01. The sequence goes on from CAYGST010000403.1 coordinate 3,302, forward strand.
CCACAGGCCGAAGCCGAGCCGCTCGTGGAGCCCGTGCAGCGTACGGCGCACGTAGCGCTCTGCGTCCGCCAGCGTCGCGACACCGAGGTCGCCGATGTGTTCGAGCCAGCCCGGCTCGTTCAGGAGCTCGAGCAGGAACAGCGCGTCGGCGAGCACGGCCTCGCGCAGGCGCAGCCGCTCGGTCGGTTGGGGCACTGCGCGCCGCTCGGCGCTCTCCTCTCGGGTTTCGCTCATGGTCGCTCCAGCGACGGAGGACGCCGGGGCCGCAAGCCTACGCGCTCGTGGTCCGCGGCGCTGCCGCGATCCGTACCGCCCGCGCATCCCCGACCCGGTTGGGCCGCCCGGCGGACTCACTCCAGCGGGACGAGCGGACTTCGCGCGTTCTTCACGAGCTGCCAGAGGAGAACCAGGAGCGACCATCCGACGATGCCGGCCACCATCAACTCGATGGTCTGCTCTCGCCTGTTGGCGCCGAGGTACAGCCCCAGCACAAACACGAAGTAGTGCGAGGTCCTCAGCGGCCTGATCCAGATCCTCTCGCCCTCCGCCCCCTCGACCGTGACCAGGCCCTCGCAGCTCTGGCAGCGCGTCGGCCAGTCGCGCGAGAGCGTAATGCTTCGGAAGGAGGAGATGCCCTCCTAGTGACAGATCGGGCAGGTCTTCATGGCATGCACTCCAAGCTTGCGGCCGGCAGGGCTTCGCGCGGTCGCCGGCGATTCAGTAGATCATTCGTTCGAGGGCATCGCAGGCAGTCGCGAGGCCGGTCTCCTTTCGGACGACACCAGCGACGCGCGTGGCCGCTTCGCGGTAGCTCGCCGTGTCGAGCATGGCGCGCAGCTCGCGCGTCGCGCCGGCCGCGCCATAGGTCTCACGACCGAGGACGCGAGCAACACCGAGGCGCGCGACCCGCGCGGCGTTGTCGGGCTGGTCGTGACTGTAGGGCACGACAAGCTGCGGCACGCCCGCGCGCAGCGCTTCGCCCGTCGTGCCGATGCCGCCCTGGTGGACCACGACCGCCGCGCGCGGGAACAGCAGGCTGAACGGAGCGTAGGCCTCGACGTGGACCGAGTCGGGCAAGTCGCCAGACAACCCCGAGCGGTCCTCCTCTCCCACCAGCAGCACGGCGCGCCGCCCGAGCTCACGCGCCGCCGCGAGGCTCTCGGTGTAGAACGGGCCGGGATCGAACACGGCGGCGCTGCCGAGCGTGAAGACGACCGGCGCCTCCCCGGCGTCGAGGAAGGCCGTCAATGCGGGCGAGAGCACCACGGACTTCGACTCGCGATAGAACGGGAAGCCGCACTCCTCGGAGTGCTCCGGCCAGTCCGGCTGGCGCTCGCCGAGCACCTCCGAGAAGAGCACCAACGCGAGGTTGGCGCGCTCCTTCGCGCGCGTGACGGATTCGCCGTCGTCGGGCAGGCCGAGCTCGGCGCGCAGCTCGCGCACGATCCGCCCATCGTCCCGATGTTGCCGCTGCTCTCACGCATGCGCTGGCTCGGTCCAATCCTGACGAACGTGCTCATTCGTGGCTTCGAGCGCTTCGTTCACGGTTGGGCGCGGCCCGTGCGCGAGCTGCGCGCCGAGCACCTCCGAGAAGAGCACCAACGCGAGGTTGGCGCGCTCCTTCGCGCG
>CAYGST010000404.1:0-4927 GCA_964352415.1 uncultured Planctomycetaceae bacterium
ACCGAGCCGCCGACGCGCCTGCAGGTCCGCCGGGACCCGAAAGACGGGCGCCGGGAGGAGGTGCACCTCGTCGTAGACGACGAGGCCCCAGTTCTCCTGGCTGAACAGGCTGAAGTGCTCGAACTCCGCGGACTTCGAGCGCCGCCAGGTGAGCATCTGGTAGGTGCTGATCGTGACCGGCTTGACGCTCTTGCCCTCGCCCGTGTACTCGCCGACCTGCTCCTCGGTGAGGTCGGTCTTGTCCAGCAGCTCTTGGTGCCACTGGCGCACGGCGACGGTGTTCGTCGTCAGGATGAGGGTCTTGGTGCCGACCAGGCTCATCACCTTGATCGCCGTCACGGTCTTGCCCGCACCGCACGGCAGCGCGATGACGCCGTTCCCGCCGAGCACCGAGCCGCCGGCGTGGAACGCCGCCGCCGCCTGCTCCTGGTACGGACGCACCTCGAACGCCTTGCCCCCGCGCGTCTCGCTGCGCAGCTCGATCGGTAGCGCGTCGCCCTGCAGGTAGCCGCCGCGGTCGTCAACCGGGAAGCCGATCTTGATCAGCGACTGCTTGATGGAGCCCCGATTGAGCCCCGTGATCCACACGCGACCCTTGGCGTCCTTCTCCGTGAGGCTGGCGATGTCGCGGTAGCCGAGCACGTCGGTCAGGACCTCGGCGTCGTCCGCCACCAGCTCGAAGCGCGGCTCTGCGCCCTTCTTCTCGTGACGCTCGATCCGCAGCACACCGTAGCGGCCGACCCACTGGCGCATCTCCTGCTTCACGCTGTCCGGGACGGGAATGCAGGCGAACTCGTCCAGGGTCGCCTCGATGTCGTCCGCGGAGAGGCCCAGCGCGGCCGCGTTCCAGACCGAGACCGGCGTGATGCGGTAGGTGTGCAGGTAGTTCGGGCTCTTCTCGAGCTCGGCGAACTGCGAGAGCGCGTCGCGCGCCTCGGCGAAACGCGGGTGCTCCTCGGTCAAGGGCTGGCCGTCCTCGTCCTTCGCCTGCCCGCCGGCGGCGTCGACGACCGCTCGCACGGTGTGCAGCATCAGCGTCCGGTCGGACTGCACGATCAGGGGATTGTCAGGGCGCAGACTCATCGCGCCACCTTGCGCTTCGCCGCGGGCGTCTTCTTCTTGCGGGACGCGGCCTTCGCGCCGCTCGCGCGCTTCTTGCGGGGTGCGCTCTTCTGGGGCCGGAGCTTCCCGGGGGGCGGGAAGAGGAACGGTCCGGTGCGCGAGTCCGCGATCGTCGCGAGCTCGCGCGGCGTGCCTTCGGCGATCATCTGTCCCCCGGCGTCGCCGCCCTCGGGCCCCAGCTCTACGAGGCGGTCGCAGTTCTCCAAGACGTCCACGTTGTGCTCGATGACAACGACCGCGTTGCCCGCGCGCGCGAGACGCTGAAGCACGCCGATCAGCTGCTGCACGTCAGCGGGGTGCAGCCCCGTCGTCGGCTCGTCGAGGAAGATCGCGCCGCGGTTGCCGCGCCGCACCTCGAGCAGCTCCGACGCGAGCTTCAGCCGCTGGGCCTCGCCGGCGGAGAGCGTCGTCGAGCTCTGGCCGAGGCCGAGGTAGCCCAGGCCGACGTCCTCGAGCGCCTGCAGAATTCGCGCGATCTTCGGCTGGTGCGCGAAGGTCGACGCCGCCTCCTCGACGCTCATCGCGAGCACGTCGGCGATCGACTTGCCGCGGTGCAGCACCTCGAGCACCTCCGGGCGGTAGCGGCGGCCGTCGCACTCTTCACAGGTGAGCCAGAGGTCGGGCAGGAACTGCATCTCGACCTTGGTCGCGCCGCGGCCGTCGCAGCCCTTGCAGCGCCCCTTGGTCGAGTTGTAGGAGAAGTGCGCGGGCCCGAAGCCGCGCATGCGGGCCTCCGGCGTCTTGGCGTAGAGCTCGCGCAGCGGGTCGATCAGGCCGGCGTAGGTCGCGGGCGTCGAGGCGGGCGTGCGGCCGATCGGCGACGCCCCCACCACGACGACGCGCTCGTCGCCGACGCGCCCGTCGAGGCGCTTCCAGCGCCCCTCGGACCGCTCGCCCTCGAGCGCCGGCAACAGCGTCTCGAGGATCAGCGAGGACTTGCCCGATCCGGAGGGCCCGCAGACGCCGAGCAGCTCGCCGTGGCGCACCTCGACGTCGACGCCCTTCAGGTTGTGGACCTTGGCACCCTTCAGGCGGTAGGGATCGGGCAGAACGGCGTCCGCGTCCTCCACCAGCTCGTCCTCGAGCTCGACGACCTTCAATTCGCCGCGCAGCGCGGCGCCGGTCGGCGAGTCCGGATTGGCGCGGATCTCGTCCGGCGTGCCCTCTGCGACCAGCTCCCCGCCGCGGCGACCGGCGCCCGGCCCCAGGTCGACGATCCAGTCCGCGCGCTCCATGAGCGTCGTGTCGTGCTCGACGACCAGCACCGTGTTGCCGCTCTCGCGCAGCTCGATGAGCGCGTCGCCGAGCTTCTCGACGTCCTGCGGGTGCAGGCCTACCGTCGGCTCGTCGAGCACGTAGAGCACGCCGACGAGCTGCGAGCCGAGGCTCGCGGAGAGGCGCACGCGGCGCGCTTCACCGCCAGAGAGCGTCTGCGTGCGACGCTCCAGGCTGAGGTAGCCGAGCCCCACGCGCTCGAGCAGCCCGACGCGGCCGCGCAGCTCCTCGAGCACGGGACCGACGGCGTCGGCCTTGCTCTTCGGGAGCTTGAGCTGCGCCAACCACTCGTGAGCCTCGTCGACCGGCAGACGCAGGACCTCGGGCAGCCGTTTGCGTCCGAGCGTCACGGCGCGCCACTCCGGCTTCAGCCGCTCGCCGTGGCAGCCGCGGCAGACCTGGCGACGCAGGACCGGCTCGAGCACCGCGCGCCAGCCCGGATCCTCCGACTTCGCGTACCAGGCGTCGACGTGACCGCAGAGGCCGGGCCAGCCCGAGTGGAACTCCTGCTCGATATCGGCGTTCGCCGAGTGACGCTCCTGCGTCACGGTGTAGCGCGGCTTGGCGCCCTCGCCGTACAGCAGCAAGCGCTGCTGGCCCTCCGTCAGCTTCTCGAAGGGCTTGTCGAGGTTCACGCGATGACGCGTCGCGACTTCACGAAGCAAGAGCTCGTAGAAGCCCTTGCCCTTGACGAGGTAGCGCCCGAGCTTGCCCGTGATCGCGCCCGCGCAGAGCGGGTGGTCGGGCTGATCGACGAGCAGGTCGCCGTCGCAGTGCAGCACCTCGCCGAGACCGTCGCAGGTCGTGCAGGCGCCGACGTGCGTGTTGAACGAGAAGTGGCGCGGCTCCATCTCCTCCTCGAGCTGGAAGCCGCACTCAGGGCACGTGCCCGACGTCGAGTACTCGTGACGCTCACCGCCTTTCAGCTGAACGGACAGGCGGCCGCTGGCCACGTGCTCCGCCTGCTCGATCGCCTCCGCGATACGGCCCTTGGACTTGGCGTCGACCTTGACCCGGTCGAGCACGAGGTCGCAGACGGCGCCCTCCGCCAGCGCCGGCAGCTCGTCATCGAGGCGGAACTCCTCGCCATCGAGCATCACACGCGCGAAGCCCTCGCCGCGCCAGCTCTCGATGCGCTCCGTGAGCGCCTGCGTCGGATCCTCGGGCTCCTCGACTCCCGGGCCGAAGATCGGCGCGAGCAGCCAGCCGCGGGCGCCGTCGTGCGCCTTCACGATGCGCGCCGCGAGGCGGCTCGCGTCGCTCTTCTCGAGCTTCGTCCCGTGGTCGGGGCAGAGCGGCTGTCCGGCGCGCGCCCAGAGCACGCGCAGGTGGTCGTGGATCTCCGTGGTCGTCGCGATCGTCGAGGCGCGCACGGCCCGAGGCCCTCGATGCGCTCGACCGGCGGGCGGTCCTTCGTGCCGAGGAACTGGCGCGCGTAGGTCGAGAGCGACTCGACGAAGCGCCGGCGCCCCTCGGTGTGAATGGTGTCCAGAGCGAGCGAGCTCTTGCCCGACCCGCTGCGCCCCGTGATGACGGTCAGCGTGTCGCGCGGGATGTCGACCGAGAGGTTCTTGAGGTTGTGCGTCCGCGCCTCGACGACCCGGATGACGTCGAGGCGCTCGACCTCGAGCAGCCCCTTGCCGTCCGTCAGCGTCTCGTGCCGGCTGTCCAGCACATCCTTCAGGGCGCGGCCCGTGTAGGAGCGCTTCAGCTTCATGAGCGCTTCCGGCGTGCCCGCGCCGACCAGCTTGCCGCCGCCCGCCCCGCCTTCGGGCCCGAGGTCGACGACCCAGTCGGCCGCCCAGACGAGTTCGAGGTTGTGCTCGATGACGAGCACGCTGTGCCCGTTGTCGACGAGCTGCTGCAGCGCCCCGACCAGGCGCTCGACATCGGCCATGTGCAGGCCCGTCGTCGGCTCGTCGAGGATGTAGAGCGTGTGCTCCTTTGGCCTCTTCGAGAGCTCCTTCGAGAGCTTGATGCGCTGCGCCTCGCCCCCCGACAGCGTCGTGGACGGCTGGCCGAGCGTCAGGTAGCCGAGGCCAATGTCGTTCAGGATCCGCAGCGAGGCCGAGATCTTCGGGTGGTCCTTGAAGAACTCGAGGGCCTCCTCGATCGTCATCGCGAGCACCTCCGCGATGTTCTTGCCGCCGAAGTGCACCGCCAGCGTCTCCGACTGGAAGCGGTGGCCGCCGCACTCCTCGCACAGCACCGTCACCGGCGCCAGGAACTGCAGCTCGACGTAGAGCGCGCCCGCGCCCTGGCAGGCCTCGCAGCGCCCACCGGCGACGTTGAACGAGAAGCGGCTCTTCGTGTAGCCGCGCATCCGCGCCTCCGGCGTCGCGGCGAACAGATCGCGGATCGGTCCGAGGATGCCGGTGTAGGTCGCGGGGTTCGAGCGCGGCGTGCGCCCGATCGGCGCGGCGTCGATGCACACCAAGCTGTCGATGTGTTCGAGCCCCTCGATGGCGTCGTGCGGCGCGGGCAGCGGACCCTCGAGCCCGAGGTGCCGCTCGTCGAGCGCATCCTGCGC